>JBLHXN010000031.1:0-31142 GCA_047630355.1 Spirosomataceae bacterium
GTTATCACGCCTAGGAAATTCATGATTCCGGACCAAATTACGGCTTGTGTTGGTTTGAGAGAATTGGTGTAAATTACTGTAGCAACGGCGTTTGCCGTGTCATGGAAGCCATTTATGAACTCGAATGCACAAGCTGCTAAGAGAGCAATGCACAGCAAGATGAAAATATCGGTTTCGAGTCCAAACATGGTCGGTAGTTAAATAAACCGCAAATTTGATGAATAAAAACTACTTATCTTTTTTGACCGTATTAACTTAATGTAAACAAGTGACCGCAGGTAAATGTAAAAGGTGAGAGGTAAATGCAAAAAGGTTGAAAGAGAAGCGGAAAACCGAAACTCAACAACCTTTGTAGCGTGCTAACTTAAACCCTAAACTTACTTCTCTTTGATCGCTAATTGTCCACAAGCTGCATCAATATCTTTTCCGCGGCTTCTGCGTACGTTCACATTTACGCCGTGTCTTTCGAGGTAGTTGGCAAATTTTTCAATGGCTTCCGGATCAGCATTTTTGAAATTTGCTTCACTGATTGGATTGTATTCAATAATATTAACTTTAGAAGGGACTTTTTTGCAGAACTTCAGGAGTTCTTCGGCATCTTGGAGCGTATCGTTAAAACCGTGAAAAACGATGTATTCAAACGTAATCTTATTTTTCGTCTTGAGGTAAAAATAGTTGAGTGCTTCTTCCAGATTAGCAAGACTATTCGACTCGTTTATCGGCATGATTTGATTACGCTTCGTATCATTAGCCGCGTGAAGTGATAAAGCTAAATTGAACTTTACTTCATCGTCACCCAACTTCTTTATCATTTTGGCAATTCCCGCCGTAGAGATCGTCAAACGTTTAGGAGACCAGTTCAATCCTGTTTCGGAAGTAATTAATTCTACTGACTTTAGCACGTTGGCGTAATTGAGAAGCGGCTCGCCCATTCCCATATAAACCACGTTTGTGAGCGGGGCGGAATAGGTCCTTTCAGCTCGTTCTTTGATAAGTACTACCTGATCGTAAATTTCAGCGGCGGTAAGGTTACGCTCACGGTTCATATAACCTGTCGCACAAAACTTACAACTAAGCGAGCACCCTACTTGCGAAGATACGCAGGCGGTCATGCGGGAGTCAGTTGGAATCAAAACACCCTCCACAATATGATCATCGTGTAGTGCAAAACCGAACTTGATAGTACGGTCGTTGCTTATTTGTTCGTCCCGAACCCGAACTGGATTAATCACGAAGTTTTCCTTTAGCTTATCGCGAAGCGAAACCGAGAGATTGGTCATGTCATCAAAACTGAAGGCTGACTTTTCGTAGAGCCATTCCCAAACCTGTTTTGCCCGAAAACTTTTTTCGCTGTTATCAGAAAACCAGGTTTTGATGAAGGGCAGGTCTTTTGTCCGAATATCTATCTTATTCATTTAATATAAAGGATTTCTAATATTTCACGAACAACTTTATTAGTAAAGTTCGTGTTACTCTTTAAAGAAAAGATTGTAATTTTCTACTTATGAAGGAGCGTCAATATGAAAAATATCAACTTAATGCGGTGCTTTACTTTTTTAGTAACCGTTCTCTTTTTAGGAGGATGTAAGGCTTTAGAGAAAAGAAAGGCAGAAAAAGACGCAAGGTTTGGCTTTCACTTTAAAGGTAAAAAGCAAAAGTACGCTAAAATTCCTTTCGAATTATCTTCCAATCTGATAGTTGTCAAAGTATCCATCGACGAATCTGACACCCTCAATTTCATATTAGATACCGGCGTTACTTCCACAATCATCACCGACCCTGAAATTGCAAACAAAATTGGGTTGAATTACGTTCGTGACGTGTTGGTGAGTGGTGCCGGCGAAGGCGACCCAATAGTCGCTTCCATATCAATTGGTCACACGTTGCGTTTGTCAAACGAAATCATTGCCCGAGGACAAAATATCGTAGTTATTAATGATAGTATACTGAACTTATCGCAGTACCTCGGCATTCCGGTTCACGGAATTTTTGGTCACGACATTTTTGCAGCATTCGTAGTAACGATGGATTTTGAGAATAAAATGCTTTACATTTCGAGCCCGGAATCATTCAAGTTTAGAAGGCACCACGGAAAAAAGTATCCAATAGTGGTTACGCAATCAAAACCTTATACCGAAGCCATTTCATTGGTAAGTAATGGCAAGTCACAACCAATGAAACTCGTGATAGACACGGGGGCGGGGCACGCTTTGATGCTCAATGCTACGGGTAGTCAGGAAATGATTTCGCTCCCCGAAAAGGTAATCAGGGCAAATCTGGGACGTGGACTGAATGGCGATATTAACGGTCATTTGGGAAGGGTAAATAAAATTAAACTAGGGGATATTGAAATCAAAAATATTCTGGCTTCGTTTCCTGATAGTATTTCATTTAGTATGAAATTTCCGGCCACTGATTACGACCGCCAAGGTAGTATTGGGTGTGAATTATTACGCCGTTTTAGGGTTACGCTTAATTACCGGGAGAATTACATGGCTCTCAGACCAGTTAAGGTTCGGATAAAAGAATCTTTCGAACATGACATGAGCGGGTTGGAAATTCGGGCGGAGGGTGAGCAGCTTGATCGTTACTTTATTAAGTCAGTAGATAATTATTCACCCGCTGCATTGGCGGGAATTAGAGTAAATGACGAATTAGTTTTTTTAAATAATAAGAACGTTAGTAATCTGAAAATCAATGATATAATTCGGATTCTTTCGCAAAAGGAGGGGAAGGGCGTAGAAGTTTTTGTGCGGCGGGATGGCACATTACAGTTCTTTTACTTTACTTTGAAGCGTTTCATTTAATAACTAAATCTCCTAAATGGGTTCTAACCGCATTGTTCTAATTTTAATATTTATCGGTATTGGCTACTTTTTACTTTACCAAGACAGCGAAGGGCCGATGTCGAAATTTACGGATTCATTGAAAAATGTCTTTTCAACCGAAAAATCGCAGGAAACAGAAAATCCCTACAAAGCTAAAGAGAAGCCAACTTTTAAAGGCGAAGAAATATTAGACGACGCCAAAGACGTCATCACCCAAAAAGTCGAAGAAACAACTTCTGACTTCCTGAACGAATTCAAAGAGAAAATCTTCGGAAAATCTGATTCAGTAAATAACGATTTACCAGCTGAGTACTTTCCAGTTTCTAAGAAAAAACTTGAAGTGGTGAACCACAAAGCCTACGCACTTGGCTACGACGAAGACCACGAGCAATCTGCTTGGGCATTTCACGTATTGACCAAAGCCTTTACTTACGGGGAAGCATCCCGCCGTGGGGTGAGCTTCAAACCTGATGACAAAGTTTCAACCTCTTCGGCTCTTGCTACTGATTTTACCCGAACTGGTTACGATCGCGGTCATTTGGTTCCTTCCGGTGACTTTAAGTGCTGTCAGGATTTGATGGAAGACACTTTTTGGGTTAGTAATCTGATTCCCCAAGATCCGGATTGTAACCGACATACCTGGAATAATTTAGAACAGCAAACCCGCAACTGGGCAAGGAAGAAAAATCGTCTTTATGTGTTTACGGGACCAATTTTGGAACCCGGGCTTAAAAAAATTGGACAGTACAACCGGATTTCTGTTCCTGAGCGGCTTTATAAAGTAATATTTTTTCTTGATGAGTCAAATATCGAAAACTCTCAGGTAAAAGCATTTTTGCTTCCTAATAAATCTGAGCTTGGTCCAAACTTCAATCTCTTCAAAGCATCTGTTGATGAAATCGAACAGGCATCTGGTTTGGATTTTCTCGCACCACTTCCTGATGCGTTAGAAAAAAGGTTAGAGGAAACCATTTCTACCTCCAAGTGGTAGTAAGGTATATTATTGCCTATTTTTGCAGTTAATAATTACCGATTTTCCTCCAAATTTGTATGGATAGTTATACTTTGGTCATTTATTTGACGGGCATTGTCATCATCTCGTATTTATACAATATCATCAGCCGGAAAATCCGCGTTCCGTCGGTATTGCTCTTACTCGGAACCGGTATATTCCTCAGAAACTTTTTTGACGGTAAGTTTTTGCCTTTTGATGTAATCAGCAGAGGGGTAGAAACGCTCGGAATAATTGGTCTGATAATGATTATTCTGGAAGCAGCACTTGATCTGAATATTCGGAAAGATAAGCTGCTGATGATTGGAAAAGCATTCTTTTCGGCGTTGATAATCCTGATTGTCTCCTCTTTCTTTATCGCCTACATGATGAATTACATGCTCAAAGAGCCATTCGTCAACTGCCTGATTTACGCTGTTCCGCTATCTATTGTGAGTAGTGCCATCGTGCTGCCGAGCGTGGACATGCTAACCCCCGAAAGTAAAGAATTTATAATTTATGAGGCATCTTTTTCTGATATTTTAGGAATTCTATTGTTCAATTACCTCATTAGCGTTGAGCAGTTTACACCACTTTCGGGCGTTATTTACGGAGGTAAAATTGTGTTGGGTTCAGTATTGTCATTTATTGTGGCGTTGATACTCATCTACTTGCTCTCAAAAATAACTTTGCACGTTAAGTTCTTCTTAATGTTTGCGGTGCTGATTGCACTTTATACCATCGGTAAATTGCTACAGCTGCCTTCATTGATTATCATTCTGTTGTTCGGCCTTTTAGTGAATAACCCCTCGCTGATACGACCCAAGAAATTATTGAATTACATTAATATAGATGCGTTTCGAAAATTGGGGGAACAATTAAAAGACATCACCGCCGAAACCTCTTTCATTGTCCGGACTTTCTTTTTCCTTCTGTTTGGCTATTCTATCAATACTTCCGTGCTGATTGAAAAGGACGTTTTGGTAATTGGCACGATGATCGTCTTACTGCTTTTATTGGTACGCTTTACTTTCCTGAAATACTTGAATCCGAAACAAAACCCGTTGCCAGAATTGCTGATAATGCCTCGCGGATTGATTACTATCTTGCTGTTTTATAACATTCCCGAAGCCAACACGCTCGTTAACTTTAATCAGGGAATCTTGTTCTACGTGATTTTAGTGACCAGTTTTCTAATGATGATTGGACTTTTAGTGACAAAACAGGAAGTGGTGGAAGGGGTTGAGAGTTCAGACCACCATTTGATGTGAAAAGTACGGAATACATACCGGCGTTGCGTTATCATTTTCTGACACCCATTTACGATGTTTTTATAAAATCCGTTGTTCCCGAAAAAAAAGTCAAAACCCGAACCGTTGAACTTGCTCAATTAAAACCCGACGACAATGTTTTAGACTTCGGTTGTGGCACCGGAACATTGTTGCAGTTTCTAAAAGAGAAGCATCCTGCCACAGAATGTACCGGAGTAGATAATGACCCGAGAATGATGAAAGTAGCGAAGGAAAAACTATCGCGAGTGTCAAAAGTACAACTGGTTGAATACGCCGGACACTCA
Organism: Spirosomataceae bacterium; assembly: GCA_047630355.1. Lineage (GTDB taxonomy): Bacteria > Bacteroidota > Bacteroidia > Cytophagales > Spirosomataceae > JANQUM01. The sequence continues at coordinate 5,396 of JBLHXN010000031.1, forward strand.
TTGCCATTCATAGATAATAGTTTCAACGCTGTTGTTTCAACGTGGGTTTTTCATCACCTGACTAATGAGCAAAAAGCTCAGGCATTTACCGAAATCTATCGCGTGCTAAAACCAAACGGTAAATTTGTGGTAGCTGATTGGGGAAAACCGCAGAATGGTTTAATGAAGTTTCTTTTTTTTATTCTCCGAATCGTTGATAATTTTGAAGCAACGCAAGTTAATTTCGAAGGGCGACTCCCCGAATTTATGCGAGCCGCAAATTTCCGAAACGTTGAAATCGTTGGAAACCAATCAACCTTACTGGGAACGCTGACTTACTACACAGCAACCAAATGACTTTCGGGTTTTCTCCCGGCAATTTATTTTTTTAGTAATCATTCTTATAAATCGCTATTTTTGCGGATAAATTCAAGCTTTATGACTTACGCAACAACTGAAATAACAAGTGCCGAAATTCCGTCGGACAATCCTGTTCATCAACGCCTGTACTTTCCGTACGAAGCAGCAGCAAAAGAAATCTCGGGAAAGGTTTTAGAACTTGGTTGTGGATGGGGCAGGGGCGTAGAAAAAGTGCTTTCTGTCGTGGATCATTACACGGGTCTTGACAAAAACGAGCCACTGATTCAGAAGTTACAAGATGCTTACCCAAAGCATACTTTTGAAACCGCAGATTTGCCATTTTTGACCAAATTTCAAGATAACACGTTTGATTATATTTTGACGTTTCAGGTCATTGAACACATTCAGGACGACCATAAATTCCTCGCAGAAGCAAATCGGGTACTCAAGCCGGGCGGTAAAATATTTTTGACCACCGTTAATAAGGATTACTCATTGAGCCGAAATCCGTGGCATGTCCGTGAATATAAAACCGACGAACTGAAAAGTCTGATGGAAAAGTATTTCACTAAAGTTGATGCGTGGGGCGTGGGTGGAAACGATAAGATTTGGCAGTATTACGAAGAGAACAAAAAGTCGGTGCGGAATATAATGAAGTGGGATGTGTTGGATTTACAACACCGTTTACCCGCCTGGATGCTGCAAGTTCCGTACGAAATCCTGAACCGCTTCAACCGCAATAAATTGATGGATAAAGCCCAGGGTGTTGCCGCCGATATTAACTGGGACGATCATTTCGTGTCAAAAAATCCCGACGAGTGCATTGACTTCTATTTTATCGGGACGAAGTGATGTGGCTTCGGCTTCGCTCAGCCACCACGGCTCCGCTCGGCTATGTTCGTTGGCTGAGCGGAGCCGAAGCCAAGATTGTTTCGCTCGACCACGTCCGTTGGCTGAGCGAAGCTAATAACTCAATAACGTATAAACTTAACAACTTCAGCAATCTCACACCTATACCTACATATTCCATTCTGCCGTCGGGCGTGTCATTATTGTGACTATCATTTTAGCACAAATCTGCAACGTAAAACCGATGTTGTGTCGGCGATTATTAAAGAGATTTACCTGCGGAAAGATTATATACCCGATGGTAAACTCAAGACAATTTACTTTGGCGGAGGTACTCCTTCACTATTGAACATTAATGAACTACACGATATTTTTGAAACTGTTCACCACCTTTTTGAAGTCGAAAAAAACGCTGAAATCACGTTGGAGGCAAACCCCGACGATATTACCAAAGAGCGGTTGTTGATTTGGCAACGGTTTGGCATCAATCGGTTGAGTATCGGTATTCAATCGTTCAACGATGATTACCTCAAATATATGAACCGGATTCACACGTCGAAAATGGCGACAGAATGCGTTCAGGAATCTCAGAGCGTTGGTATTACTAATTTATCGATTGATTTGATTTACGGTGTAAACCCAAATAATTACAAGAAACCCGCCCGTAAATCAAGCAATCCGCCTCCAGTTTTTACCGAAAAAGAGCTGCATTTAAATTGGCAAAAAGACCTGAAAACAGCATTTAAGCTAAACGTGCCGCATATTTCAAGTTATTGTCTCACCATTGAGGAAAAAACGGTGTTTGGTACCTGGTTAGAAAATAAGCAAATAGAAGACGTAGATGACGGCTTTGCGGCTGTTCAGTTCCGAACGCTGCAACGGGAAATGAAAGCTGACGGTTTTGAGCAATATGAAGTGGCGAGTTTTGCGAAAGAAGGAAAATACGCCGTTCATAATACCTCTTATTGGTCGGGCGAATCTTATCTGGGAGTTGGGCCTTCCGCTCACTCTTTTAACGGAACGTCGCGGCAGTTCAATATTTCTAATAACACAACGTACATTAAGAATCTGGATGAACGCCTTGTACCGTTCACACTAGAGAAGTTAACGCCCGAAAATAGGTTTAATGAATTGGTAATGACCGGATTACGAACCGTTTGGGGCGTTTCGACTGAACGGCTAAAAGAAACCGGAATCATCATTCCTGACGAGTTCTACCAAACCATTCAATTCTTCGAAAAGCAGGAAAAACTTACTTTTGAAAACGACGTTTTGAAATTAACCGACAAAGGAAAATTCTTTGCTGACGGAATTGCGGCGGAGTTGTTTGTTTAGGATTGATTTATAACGTCTCGGCTATGGTTAGTACGGGGTTAAAAAATGATTAACTTTCGATTAAACACTTAGCCAAATCTTTTTATTTTGTTTTATCTTTTCATTTTAAAGCCAAATCAAAAAATTTGTCGGTGTAGGTTCATAGCTCTGCAATCTCGGAAACTACTGAACGCCCTATTTGCTATATGCAGTGTTGCATCCGCAATATATTTTCTTATGGTCGACTTTCCTCCGTCTGCACCAATTATCAAGTCAAATATTTGAAATTCACCTTCGATTTCTAATCTTGGTTTTAGACTTTCAGGATGAAGTATTTCTTGTATATCAACTCCAAATTTGACCATGGATTTAGGCAAGCCTTCGTATAGATATTGCCATAAATCTCCATAAAAATGTTCGTGATTACGGATGGGCTTTTGAATCGTTCCTAATGGTAAAATGGTTTGTAGTAATTGCAAATCAACTGCCCCCAAAGTACCTCCACGGTTTTGAAATCCTTCTGAAAAAGCTTCAAAAATAGTTACTTCAAAACCAAGACGATTGAGCACATTGGCTGCACTCAATCCACCTATAGAGCCCCCAATTACTGCAATTTTTATGTTTTGAGTGTTCACTTTTAAAGATTGGTGGCGTTATCTAGTTTGTCCCAAGATACTCTTGAAATTATTACCAATACGACAACCATAATTGCTGGTACGGATAATTCAAACGGTTCGCCTATCATTTGGTGAGCAATTAAAGCTAATGTTCCGTTGAAAAAGATGCCTGCGTACGTCCATTCTTTTAACCATTTTGGATTTGCTGATACATTAAATAGGATGGTTAAAAGGGAAATTACCGCCATAAACTTGGTTACGCCTAAAAGAGGGTGTAACCATCTTGGAAATTGTAACGTGTTATATATATCTGACATTTCTTGAAATTCAAGAAAATAACGAGATCCTCCACCTAAGTACATTAAGGCCAAAAGACCTGTTGTGATTCTGAAAATTAGTTTGTTTTTGTTCATTTTGTTATGTTTAATTTGAAAAGAAATAATATAAAATGCCGACTAAAACTAGAACAGGCACTGAAACAAATATAACCTGTATAGCTCGGCAAGTGAAAAGTAGTTTGCGGATAACCCACATATTTGGCTGTTTTAATTGCTTTTTCATCACCTAATAGATGAACATTATAGGTTGCCATATCCTTAAATGTAATTTTTGGTGGCCAAGGAAGTTTATCTAAACCAATCACCTTGCCCATAGAGAATTCATCAACTAAAAGAGGAGGTCTTGTAATAATCCAATCGACATCGTTTGCATTACTTTCTAGGTAGTTTATGGCTGCATCATTATCGATATGTACCCCGTGGTCGCCTCTTAAAGGACCATCAACCTTTTTAACGACTATGTCTCTTAGGAAATTAAATTTTTCTCCTTTAATTTTAGAAGCACCACCTGTTTGTAACAAGAGTTTATTTATTCCATTTGCTCTCATAGCTTCATGGACAGCTTTAATATAAGGAAACAGTACTCCCCCTTTGTAAGTCCTATCTCCTAATGGTCCACCCACTAAACTTATCACGGCATCCATTCCCTTTATGGCATTTCGAACAGCTTCTGTGTTGGTAATATCTCCTTGTACTATTTCTAAATTAGCATGCTGGATAGATAATTTACTCGGTGTTCTTGCAAATGCTCTAACTGAATGTCCAGCACCTAACAACAAAGGAAGCATTTCTCTTCCAGTGTTGCCTGTTGCTCCAAAAACCACATATTTTTTTGGTTGATTGTTATTCATTTGGAATTAATAATTACTTGGTGCCTTTGTAGGTACTTTAAGTGCTTTCATATAAAATTTTTCAAATCCTTTTTGAGAAAGCACCGTATTCATGAACTGCATCAATCTCGTTATAAACCCTACACGATAAATGAATTTTGGGTGTTTAGATTCAATGACTTTTTCTATGGTCTTTGCAACAGTTTTCATGCTACTTGCCATTTTTAAATCACCTCCACCATGAGAAGCTTCAAATGCTGCAATGCTTGCTTTTTCAAAAAGTGGATGTCTATTTTTTGAGTGTCGAACGGATACATTTGTCGTTCTACTTGCTACTCCCGCAGGAGAAATCAAGGAAACATTGATTCCCAAAGGCAAAAATTCCCTTCTAATCGCTTCCGAATAGCCATGCATTGCAAATTTTCCGGCACTATATGCCCCATTGAAAGTCCAACCAAAATCAGAACCAATGGAAGAGATATTGATAATATTCCCAGATTTTTGCTTTAATATTTGCGGCGTAGCTGCTTTCATCATGTGCAATGCACCAAAGAAATTCACTTCAACCTGATCACGAATTTCTTCCACTGTATATTCTTCATGAGCACCCACTAATTCGTAGGCAGCATTATTGATAAGAACATCTAATCGACCTTCTCTCTTTACAATTTCTTCCACCGCACTTTTGCACGATTCGTAATTTGTAACTTCAAGTTGCAATTGATTAATGCTCTTATTGGCTGCACCTCTTGATGAGCCATAAACAATATATCCTTTGGCTCTTAAATATTCAGCGGTAGCTTGTCCGATTCCTCGACTCGTTCCTGTTATTAATATTACTTTCTTATTCATTTTTTATTTTTTTTAAAATTGATAACCCTATTTCATTTCCTAAGCCTTCTTCATAGCCAAGTGTAATTAAGGTTAGTCCAACCATTTCAAGTAAACGGCTATTGATTAGTCCATTCATTTTTTGTGATTGAAAGCCTAAATTATCCACTAATTTAGCAACTGTATTTAATGCAGAGGCATCATCCCCTGCGATGAGCATCATGGATTTGACCCCATTAATTTCAGGATGCTCCATAACTTTTGCAAAAGCCGAGTTTAATGCTTTTACAACGTTGGATTTACTGGCCCATTTTGCAATTTGCTCACCACCACTGTTATCTCCATAAAGGAGTAATCCGCTTAAACCTGGTTTTAAAGGATTAGTGGCATCTATCACTATTTTGGCATTAAGAGTGTTACCCATTTCATTGATTGCTTCCTCCGTACTTTGCCAGGGAGTAGCCAAAACAATTACATCTCCCAGCATTGCAGCTTGAGATAGCGTTAAAACCTGTGCAAATTTTTCAAGTTCAAAGTGTTTTTCGTCTTGCGGATTTCTTGAACCGTATATTATTTCGTGGTTCGACTTTTTCCAATTAGCTCCTAAAGCGGTACCGACATTTCCAGTACCAATTATTGCTATTTTCATTTCCCTTTGCTTTAATATTATTTAGTAATGCAAAGGTGAGGGAATAGTAAACGGGTAAAAATCTACTGGATTAATAAATGAAGTGAAACTAGTTTAACTTTTAGTTTGCTTGTTTCTAATACGAGAAAGGTATTGGGTCGTCATTCCCAAATAAGAAGCGATGGCGAATTGTGGAACACGCTGCAAAAAATCAGGATATTTTTGAGCAAATTGTTCATACCGCTCTTCGGCAGTAAGTGTTAAACTCGCTATTAATCTGCGTTGTGTAAAGGCTAACCCTCTTTCAGCTGTAGTTCTAAAAAAGGTTTCAAATTGATGGCTATGGGCTTTTAGTATTTGTTCGTTTTCAAAATCCAATTGTAAGATTATACTGTCTTCCAATGCTTCTACGAACATTGTAGCAGGTTGTTGATAGATAAAACTATTAGGGTCTGAAATCCACCAACCATTCATTGCAAGCGAGATAACTTGTTCTTGACCGTTCTTATCGATAACATATGCCTTAAATGTGCCTTGGGCAACAAAAACCCGATACTTTGCAATAAAGTCAGGTTGTATAATGAATTGTCTTTTTTTTACTTTGCGTTCTGTAAAATGAGAAACAAAAAAGTCAGCCTCTTTTACTGTGAAAGAATGCTTTTCGATTAATTGACTCTGTAGTGATTGAACTTCTATCATTTATTACTTTTCTGTCGTGTTCGCAAATAGCATACAGCGTGCAGGGTTAGTGCAATTGCATTAACCCCGCTTATAGTAGCAAGATAAAATAAGTAAATAAAAAACTCGATAATTAGTCAATTATTCGGTTTTCAGAGGCCAAATTAACTCACAGTAATAAGTGGTTTAACTTAACTTTAGATTTAGTGCAACATTCACTTCAAAACATCTTCCATGTCGCTCAGTTCGATTTTAATTGCTTCGTTTGAAAGGGAAATTTCCCAGACGGAGATGAGCAACGCAATGATTAGCACAACCATCGCCGTTCCGAAGAGCCATTGGGCGGCGAGAATAAAATTCAGAAAAATAAGTAAACTCGAAACGGCACTGAACAATAGACTGACCACGGCAAGTATTTGCATATTTCGGATCAGCCTTAGCCGGAGCAGTAATTTTTTTACCTGCGGTATTAACCGTGAATCGGTGTTGCCCTCTTTTTGATATTTTACGTGCAGGCCGCGTACGAGATTCGCCATGGCAAGATAGCGGTTCGTAAACGCCAAAAGCAGTAGTGAAATGGTAGAAAAAAGGATAGCGGGCGTTGAGATTTCCATAAATAACTGTTGTGTTACAAATTACGGGATAATTATTAAGTGAACAGCCCATTGTTAATTAAAGATTGAAATGCTATCTTTGCAGCCCAATTATAATTTATAACAAATAAAGTTCATTAACATGTACGCAATCGTAGAAATTGCAGGCCAGCAACTTAAAGTTGAAGAGGGTCGCTCATTTTATACCAACAGGTTAGAAGGTGATGTGAACGCTGAGCTTGTATTCGATAAGGTTCTCCTTATTGGAAATGATGACGAGATTACCATTGGTGCTCCCGTTGTTGAAGGTGCTTCTGTAAAAGCAACCATCAACGAACACTTGAAAGGCGAAAAAGTAATCGTTTTTCACAAAAAACGCCGCAAGGGTTACGTTAAGAAAAATGGTCACCGTCAGTACTTGACCAAAATCACTATTGGCTCAATCGTGGCTTAAATCATTTGTTGAACTTATTAAATTTAAAAAATCATGGCACACAAGAAAGGTGTTGGTAGTTCCCGAAACGGAAGAGAATCGGAAAGTAAGCGTCTAGGCGTAAAACTATTCGGTGGTCAGACAGCTATCGCAGGAAATATAATCGTACGTCAACGTGGCACTCCGCACAATCCGGGTCCTAACGTAGGTCTTGGAAAAGATCATACGCTTTTTGCGTTGAAAGACGGTATTGTAACATTTAAAAAAGGACGTGACGGAAAGTCATTCGTTAGTGTAGTTACTGAAACTGCTACGGCGTAATTTATCCTTTTAGACATTTTGAAATTCCTCGTTCTTAATAAGAACGGGGAATTTTCGTTTTAAAGCGAGTCAACAAATGTGATAATTTCGTTCGCAAATAAGTTAGGTTCAGAATCCATGGGTGAATGCCCGCTGCGTTCAAATAGGACGAACTTTTTCTTACCGGAACTTACACTTTCAAAAGCAGTTTCGCCGAGTTTTGGCGGTACAACAAAGTCGTATTTACTGTAAAGAAAAAGGCAGGGCTTCGTGATATTCTTTAGTTGAGGCGTGAGAGCGGTTGTTTCAATTTCGTCGTTTAATAATCCGTTTGTGGCATTTCCGGTTAAAAGACTTGTTAACCAATTCGTTGGTCCGAAGAGAAATGCTTTCAAATCAATTCCTTCCGTAGAGGTGTTTATTTCATCATCTGAACGAAGGTATTCTTCTACTTCAAAACCCTTCTCGTTTATTTCGCCACTTTGCTGATCGGTTATACTGTTTTCGTTGATTTTGTTCGACCAAGACAAAATTTCCGTCCATTCATCTACTGAATTCCCTTTTAGTATTTGTTCGGCGGCTGTTTTCTTAAAAAGTAACACGGAAGACTTGTTTAACAAAGGTAAATCGTGGGCACCGTTTGATTCAATCCAACCCGCTACTTCATTTTGGTAGGTTTCATTCACCATAAACGCACTTCCCAGCATGCCGCCCCAGCTGTGCCCAAACAGGACAACTTTACTGTTTTCGCCAAACTTGAACTTTAGGGTTTTTACCACGGCAAAAACGTCTGCTGCCAAGCCCTTCACCGTAACGTCAGACGCGGAATATTTTCCTTGTGCCATTCCCTGACCACGCTGATCTAAGTAAACCATGGCGTATTTTTCTTCTAATGTTTTCGCGTAAATGCCATTGCTGTATGCGAGTCCGTTACCGCCGGGACCACCGTGCAACAGTAAGATAAACACATTACTCGCCGCATTTCCTCTGATGTAAGCGGGCATGAGTGCACCGTTGTTTTCGACGTAAATGGTTTGCTCGAAGGAATCAAGTTCGGTGCTTTCACAACTTGCGAAAAGTACCACGATAAAAAATAGGAATATCTTATTCATGAATGATGGATCAAAATGTTCTACCGAATTCAAAAGCGGGTAATAAAACCGCCGTGGCGTTATAATTTAGAGGAGCTTGAACGCTGATTGCAGAATACCAGCCCCGGTAGTTTTGCTTTTTCTTAAATCGGCCAATTTCAAACCGAAAGGTAGGAGCGGCGTAACTGGTAACCTCAACGCCGGGTTCTGATACGCTTCCGTTTGAAAAACCATAGACGTTTCTGATTATTGAGGAATAAATTCCCATGCCCGGACCAACGGCGAGGGTTCTTCCTTTTCGGTTAATTCTGCGGTAGAGGAGCGAAGCGTTTGCGAACACGGCAGTATGACTTTTTGGGTCAACGTAAAAACCGACTGTCGGGGCGACTACTAAGCGGTTAAATTTGTGCTTAACGACGTTGTGGTTTCGCTTTATTTTAGTCTTCGTTTTACTCTTTTCTACTAAGGTAAGCTCGTAATTTGCGGTAAGTCCGGGGTTGAACATCAGGTTGCCGTAATACCCTACTTTAAGATAAGACTTGGGTAATTCTGGTCTTTGGGCAATACTGATTTGCGAGATAATACAAAGAAACACCACTGAGAAATTGAACATAAGTGCGGACATCCAAACCAATTTTAATTTATTGCTGTTTCAAAGTTAGTCAAATACACCGAAATACTACTGATATGAAGCCGAATAGAGAAGTAATGATATATACTGAATTGAGTCCAAATCCGAACTCAATGAAATTTGTTCTGAATTTTGAAATTGCTCCCGAAGGTCTATCCTTCGATTACCCCAACCGAGCCGCTGCTACAGAAGAAGGTAAGGGTTCTCCACTTGTGGGAGATATATTTCAATTTCCTTTTATACAACGCGTTTTTATCACCGCAAATTTTATAACGGTGACGAAAGACGAAGGTACCATGTGGGAAGAAGTATTGGTGGACTTTAAGAAATTCCTTAAAATCTACTTTGAGGAAGGTCATCCGGTATTTGTCCAAAAAACAATTGATACTAACACGGTTCTCGTAGATTCCCAAGATTCAGAAGTGATTCAAAAAATCAAAGCGACGTTAGAACAGTACGTTCGTCCGGCGGTTGAATCTGACGGTGGAGCCATAAACTTCGCCTCGTTCGATGAAATCTCTGGTCAGGTGAAAGTTCACCTTCAAGGGGCTTGCAGCGGCTGTCCGTCGTCAACGGTAACGCTAAAGCAAGGAATTGAGCGGTTGCTTACCTCCATGATTCCAGAAGTTAAAGAAGTTGTGGCGGAAGGGGTTTGATTCTCTGGTTGCCATTTATGAATATGAGCCGATACGGAAGATTCCGTATCGGCTTTTTCGTTTCAAATGCTCTATTGCCATTCTGAAATATTAATATTCCTCGCTTTATCGTTAGCAGTTTTTACGGCATTCAGGAGCTTTTCTTTTTCAGATTTAATCAGGTAGTTGTTATTCGTAAAAACTGTTTCAATAGATTTAGTATTTCTAATATTTGTCAATGGGTTCCCAGATAACAAAATTAAACCTGCGTGGTGCCCGATTACTTCGTATTGTTGGAAGAATGGTTTTGCATCTACTACTTCTGTGAAGCCGCCCGTTCCTCTTTTTATTTGGTGTTTGAGTCCCAGTAAGCCCGTGCAACTCGACAGAAGCAAAGCGGCAATTAACCCAATAAATAAATTAATATTTTTTCTTGAGAACTTCATTTCAAAACGATTAATAGAGGCAATAAAAAGCCTGCTCAATTTATTGTAAACGAGCGGGCTGATGAAAATTTACGATGTTACTGCATTAGTATGAATGCGGAGTTTTGCACTTCTTACGCGATTTCTGTAATTAAATCTTCTCTGCTTTTTCTGACTTTTTTCAGATTGACTAACCAGTCCTTATCAGCATCTCTGTAACCCAACGTAAGTATGACGCAGCTTCTTAACCCTTTTTCTCTGAGACCTAATATCTCATCTACTGCTTCTTGTTCAAAACCTTCTAACGGTGTACTATCTACTTCTTCAAATGCAGCGGCGGCTATTGCCTGTGAAAATGCAATGTACGCTTGTTTTGCGGCGTGATTAAAGTTTTCTTTGGCATCTTTTTGCGGGTAATTATTTAAAAGCATCTGCCGGTAGTTTTCCCAGCCTTCGTTTTTAAACCCTCTGACTTCGTTTGTCAGATCAAACATTTTATTGATCCGGTCTTCGGTGTAGGTATCCCAGGCGGCAAATACTAATAAATGCGAACAGTCTGTAATGACAGATTGATTCCAGGCAACGGGTCTGATTTTCTCTTTAACTTCCTGATTGGTAATTACAAAAACTTCAAAGGGTTGCAACCCGCTTGAGGTCGGGGCAAGAGATATTGCCTCAATAATATTGTCTATTTTTTCCTGAGGTACTTTTTTACCGTTCATCGCTTTTGCAGCGTAACGCCATTTTAACTTTTCTAATAATTCCACAATTAATTTGTTGTGTGTTTTACGTTTTTATTTTATTATTTTTAATAATGTATTCGCCGTTAACTTTCCTAATTCGTTGGAAGCTAAAGGACTTGCTCCCGTGATTAATTTTCTATCTAAACATACGGTCTTGTCAGACTTTGTGTTCACGATAATAGCTCCTAAACTTTTCAACTTTTCGCTCAAGCCCCAAGGCATTTGTCCGGGTAAGTAACCAATCATGGGTGTCATTTTGTCAACGGAGTCCGGGAACACAGCCATCTTGTATCCTTCGTAAAGAAATCTATTATCATTTAACATGGTAGTCAGGAGCGAACCCGGGCCGTGACACAATGTTATGGTGTATAAATCATTTTGGTGTGCCCAGTTCAATACTTTTCCAACATTCTTGTCTTCGGGAATACCGAGCATAGCACCGTGTCCGCCGGGTATAAACACGGCTGCGTAAGAAGAAGGTTCTGTAAAGGATATAGCAATAAAATCTTCGAGCTTTTTTGGGTGGAGGAAGTTTGGTTTTAGTTCGTTATAGATAGCCTTAACGTGTTCGTCTTTTTCTGGGAAAGCCCACATTTCAAACACGACGGGTTTTCCGGTTGGTGTGGCAACTTCAAATTCAAAACCTGCATTCTTGAGGTGCAACATCGGTACTAAGGCTTCTACCGGGTGATTTCCCGTAGAGAACATTTTGCCGTTTTGCATTTCCATATTTTTCTGTTCGGTGAAAATCACTAAAATTTTCGACCGCTTCCCCTGATACTTCGTGTAGGTGATAGCCTCGTAATCTGTTTTGTCTACCGTTGCCAACTTTAAAGCTACTTTTGAAGGACTGTACGACCCGTCTGCTTCCAGTTTTGGAGCTAAACCTAAAATTCTCTTTAACATTTTGTGTTTTATTAGTTCGTAAATGAACACAAAATTACGGTTGAGCTACGTCTTAAAAATTGATGTATGATAAGAAATTAAGTGGTTATAATTTCTTTATGGATTCTGCTTAGGCTCTCCGTGGTGATTCCCAGATAAGAAGCTATTTGGTGGTTTTTTAAATTTTGTTCGATGTTAGGATACACACTCACAAAACTCAGTTAGTGTCCTTTTGCCGATAAAGTCAAATCTTCGAGAACCTTCTTCTTGAAAGGCCGCAAATGCTGATTCTGTGCGGAAGATATTTTTTTGCAAAGAACACCCAAGTAGTAGTTATGTTCTGTGAACGCCGTTAGTAATAATAGTCCTATTGGTAACCCAATTTTCCACAATTGGCCATATCTCTTTTTTAGAGTTTGGGGATTTTAAAATTCGGCCATGATCATAGTCTTCTATATATCCATTTTCTTTTGAACAGAATAGTAATTCATTTCGACTATTTTTGAACGCCTCCAGAAATTTTTCACAACCTATTTTAGGGGCAATGAATTTATCTCCTTTGGCACAAATTGATAGTATTGGAATCCTGATTGTATTCATTTTTCCAACGAAATTTTGGTTCAGATTCCAATCAAACCATTGCTTCATTGTGTAGTAGGTCTCTCCATTTTCGGTTGAGCCGGCACCCTTTGAAGGAACTTTTCCCAGCAATGCGGTCAGGTATTTACCCGCCAGTGTTTTTATTTGATTATTTAAGTTCGTTGCTGCTCCAAATGCCTGCATACCAAATAAGGTAATGCTGTTAATTTTTGATTTATAATTTGGGTTATCGATTAAAAGCATCGTCAGCACAATTTCGCTACCACTATGGGTCAGACAGTCTGTACTACTTAAGTTTTGATTATCGAACAGGAATTTAAACGTTGACTTGAGGTCATATTTTGCGATGGTCTCAAAATTAAAGTTACCGTTGCTTTTGAGCTTTTGCCGTGACTTCTCCATTCCATTATCCAACACGTGTATCCCTTTTCTGTAAAGAAAGATACAATCCCATCGCATACTTTTCGGTTTGAAAATGTTCCGTGCGTTATAAATATATGCTTGTCGGTTACTTCTTCAGAGTTTAGTTTCTAAAGAGCAATAGATACACTATCTTCTGTTGTTATATGATAAAGCTGTTCTTTCAACTTTTTCTTAGTTACTTACAAAGGTCTTACGTATGAAAGCCGTATATAAAAAGACGAAAACTCTTACGCTTATTTTTGGTAAGCACCGGAAGAGTATGTGAGTTCATAACTGTGTGTATAAATTTCGAATACAATTCCGAATGGATCCTGAACGTAGACCATTTTGAACGGCTTTTCGTTTGGGTAGTATTCCCTTATTGGCATTCGTTGTTTGCCTCCGTGCTTTACTATTTTTTCCGTCAAGCCTTCAATATCTGGATCTTGCACGCAGAAGTGAAATAGTCCGGTATTAAAGGGGTTAAATTCTTGTACTTCTTTAACTCCGTTTGGAAAGGAAAATAACTCGATTCCAATTCCGTCGGAGGTTGACATGTGAGCGATTTCAAATTCTTCCCAATCTTCCCCGAATACATCAATGCACATTTGACCAATCGCTGTATCCTTTTCTTTTTTAACCTTAGACGGTGACATAATAACGTACCAACCCATCACCTCTGAATAAAACTTAACAGCTTTGTGAATGTCTGGAACGGTTATTCCGATGTGGGAGAAGGATTTTGGGTAATTAGTTTCGTTCATGAATCATTCTATTTATGTGAAAGTTTAAGTATTGTAACGCTACAATAACCCGTCACAAAGTACTGACGAAATTAATGTTAAATGGCAATCTACAACAAAAAGCCCGCTCAATTTATTACAAAGGAGCGGACTTCTAAAAATCATAAATATTTTCCTTAAAAACCTAAATCAGTCCTTGATTGAGCGTCGTTGTTTGGAAATGCTAAACCTGAAGGTAACCTCTTGGGAACGTAGCGTTCCAGATTTGGGTCACGCAAAGCATTTTCTAAGAAATCAGTAATGGCGTCCATTTCGGTTTCGTTCAAACCCAACGGTTTAAAGTCGCCGCTTAATTGAGTGTTCGCCACTTTAGGATTTTGCTTTATGCCCTTATTTTTATACGCTACTACCTCGCGTACGGAAGTAAACGAAGCACCGTGACCGTAAAATGGGGAGTCTTTGAGGTTATAAAGTTGCGGCACTTTGTATTTGTACATATCGGAAGATTTGCCCGTAAATTCGGCTCTGCCTTTGGTGTGATTGCCGTTTTGGTTTACTCCAATTACAGAATTACTCCCGTAGCTTCCGTTGGTCAGGTCATTCATACCGAGAGCGTAAAACTCCATTGTGGCAAGAGATGGTCCGTTGTGGCAACTTCCGCAATTTGCTTTCCCAAAAAATAGCTTTGCACCTTCTTTTTGGATAGGTGTCATCGCTGAGTTATTCCCTCGTAAGTATTGCTGAAATGGGGCTTGGTTTGACAAAACTGTGCGTTCGTACGAAGCAATTGCTAAGGCTCCTTTATCTAATAATTCCTTTGGATTGTCAAGTACGTTTTCGCCGTAAGCTTTCATGAATAATTCTTTGTAGTTTCCTACGTTCTCCACAAAAATACGGTCGACCAGTAACCTGTGAACGTCTTTTCCGGCGATTGCCTGAGATTCTATACCTTCAAAACCTCTGTTATTCACTGTTTTTGGCGTTCCGGGAGTCCAACTGGCTTGCGTATTGATATTCTTATCGGTTGCTCCGAACTGACCGTTCCAGAGCATTAATTTCTGATAAGCTACGTTCATCACAGATGGACTGCGAATAGGCTGAAAGTCTACGTCTTTTACGGAATAACTCGGAGCAATATTACGTGCTTCTCCCTGAACTCCGAAACCTGAACCACCTTCGCCGAAGCCTTGCGGTACGCACGCCTGAAAACCGGCTTTTGCGTGGTGGCAGCTTGCACATGAATAACTTTGAAAACCTAAACGATTCTTCGGCTTCTGCCCCAATCCGGTTTCGTGAAACAGAAATTTACCGAGTTGTACTTTATCTGCTGTTAACTTATTCTTTGGGTCTTGCGGAATGCTGTTAAAGTCATCGCTGTCGGGTAAAATATAATAAGCTCTGCCTACGCCGTTGGAAGACTTTTCCAGCACAGCATTTAATTCGCTGTCCAAACTGTTGCCGTTAATCTCGTTTCGGGCGTCATTACACGAAGCCAATGTGATAGCAGCAAGCGGTACGAGTAAAGGTTTGTAAAAAGAAAGTTTTCTCATATTTGTGGTAAACGCAACTTATGCTTCAAAACAAGCAAATTTCGAGCCAATTTCTTTGACACAGAAATATGATTATAGTCACATTTTACGTTTTCAACTTCTTCTTTTTAGCCGCTGGAAAAAGTATGTTATTCAGGATAAGTCGATACCCCGCCGAGTTTGGGTGGAGGTTCAAGTCAGTTGGTTCTTCACCTACGTAATGCTGATAATCTTCGGGGTCGTGCCCGCCGTAGTAAGACCAAAAACCTTTCCCTAATGTTCCGTGAATGTACCTTGCTTCGCCGAGCGGTTTGTTTTCTGCCAGCGTAATCACGTCAGATTTGATGTATTGCTTTTTAAAGGCAGTGGTTTGTCCCATAAAACCTTTAATCAAATTGCTGTGGTTTTGGGTCAGCATAGAAGGAATGGGATCGTACTTTGCTGAGAATTCAAACAAATTGAAAAAGTCATTGGTTTCGTTTACGTCTCTTTCTTGCGAGGTATTGTCAATGGTTGAAAACTCACCAACGTACGGGTCGAGTTCTAAAGAGAAGTTTTCAAAGGCAAAGGTGTTGCCAAAATTTAGTAACTTATTGGAGTTTGGGTCAATCCCGTCGCCGTCGTACGGGCTTTGCACAATATCTACTCCGTCGGCGGCAAGGGCAATGTCGAACGTGTCAGTTGCGTTGCACATTGCAAACATATAACCGCCACCGAGTACAAAGTCCCGTACCTTTTTCGCTACGCTGAGTTTCAGTTGTGAAATTTTGGTGTAACCAAACTTCTTGGCAATCATCTCAGCTTCGCGTTGTTGTTCCTGATACCACGCCGAACCTCTGAGCTTGATAAATTTCCCGAATTGCCCCGTAAAGTCTTCGTGGTGAAGGTGTAGCCAATCATATTCCGGTAGTTTCGTTTCCAAAACTTCTTCGTCAAATATCTTTTCGTACGGAATTTCGGCGTAAGTTAATACGAGCGTCACGGCATCGTCCCAGGGTTGCGTACTGTTGGGCGAGTACACGGCAATTTTCGGAGCTTTCTGTAATTTAACAGCATCCATATTTACCGCCGGACTCTTCACTTCGTTAAGAATTGCGGCGGCGTCAGCGTCCGAAATGATTTCGTAAGTTACGTTTCTAATCACGCATTCGTTGATTATTGTCTGCGAAACGGGCATCATAAAACTGCCTCCTCGGTAGTTCAAAAGCCAATCGACTTCCATTTCGTATTTGTTGAGTACCCAGTACGTGATTCCGTAAGATTTGAGGTGATCTTTTTGGGCCTCGTCCATCGGGATGAAGAGGAAATTGCCCGAAGACTGGAGCGAAATGCCCAAAAAAATGATGAACGGCAATAAGTATCGTACTATCGGCTTGCAGGTTGGCATAGTTGTATTGAATTTTGTAATCACTATTTCTAACGTAATTCCGGTCAGTTTATTAGGTTCAATAATTGTTCCAAGATACGCCGTAATTGAATCCAGATCAAAGGTATGAATATTATAGAAAATATGATGGAAGCGTTGAGGTCCATTAAAGGAAACCTCCTTCGGACTATCCTCACCGCCGCTATTATTGCATTTGGAATCACGGCATTAGTTGGTATCTTGACTACCATTGACGGAATGCAAAGTTCTGTTGATAATAGTTTTGCCGGATTAGGTGCAAACTCATTTGATATAAAAGTGGAACGTCGGCGGGGACGCAGAAGCGGAGTCAACGAAAAAGTACAACCGCCCCTTCGCTACGTGGAAGCAAAGAAATTCAAAGAAATATTTACCAACAAAACCGTCGATGCTACCGTAAGCCTGTACGCCGATGTGACGGGAATTGCGGAAATTAAGTACGAATCAAGTACAACGAACCCGAACACGGCGATTATTGGCGTGGATGATAATTACCTCACCATAAAAGGCTATGACTTACAGTCGGGTAGAAATTTCAATTCTACTGATTTAGAATTGAACAGTAACGCGATGATTATTGGAAATGAAATTGCGATGAAGTTATTTCCGCAAGAAAATCCGTTGAACAAATCACTTCAAGTACTCGGACAGCGATTTACGGTGGTGGGTGTTTTGGGTAAAAAAGGAAGTTTAACCGGTGGTGGTGACGACCGTGTAGCGTTAGTGACGCTCGAAACGGGTAGGGGACTTTCTGCTCGACGAACGCAAACTTTTGAAATCACGACGTCGGTACCAAAAGTAAACGATATGGAGTTCATTATTGGGGAAGCCACTTCTACGATGCGGATTATCCGAGGTGATCAATTGGGAGAAGAAGAGTCTTTTAATATCGAACGCTCTGACGCCCTTGCCAAAAATTTTGAAGAGGTCACGGGTTATTTACGCATTGGTGGTTTCGGAATTAGTTTTATTACGTTGTTAGGAGCTTCCATTGCATTGATGAATATTATGATGGTTTCTGTCACGGAGCGAACTCGTGAAATAGGAGTTAGGAAAGCCATTGGAGCTTCACCCTCATTGATTCGGATGCAATTTTTGATTGAAGCAATTGTAATTTGCATTATGGGAGGCGTTGGCGGAATTCTTTTGGGGATCACGGTCGGAAATATTGTTTCAAGTCTTATTAGTGAAGATGCTAACTTTATAATCCCGTGGGGTTGGATGCTCTTGGGGTTAGTTGTCTGTGTATCAGTTGGGTTACTGTCGGGTTTTTATCCAGCTTACAAAGCTTCCAAGTTAGATCCGATAGAATCTTTACGTTACGAGTAAAAAAAAGTCAAATATAGTTTGCGAGATTGTAAACGTAATTCTACTTTTGCACTCCCAAGTTCAATAAAAACGCCCGGGTGGCGGAACTGGTAGACGCGTTGGTCTCAAACACCAATGATTGCAAAATCGTACCGGTTCGATTCCGGTCCCGGGTACAAGAATCCTTTTCGAGAAATCGGAAAGGATTTTTTTGTGAACTCCTTAAACGGAAAAAAGACTGGAATAATCTATTCCAGCCTTTCTCGCTACTAAATCCACACAACTTTATTCTTAAATTTCTTATAGAAAATATATTTTTAATGCTATATGTCACGCATCAAAAATACACGATTTAATGAGAAATCAAAAATAAAGTCGTTTATATTATATTGAAAATTACTTTTAAAAAGTAAACCGGCTGCTTAAAGTGAAGTTTCTACCCGTGTCATCTGCAAAATACCGGAGGCGGTTTAGATAGTCACGATAGCTTATATTCAACAGGTTGGCGGCTTTCAAACCAAAAGAAATATAGTACTTTTTAATTTCGATGGTTGTATCGAAACGAAGGTTTAACAAGGTATACGCGTCAGGTGAAAGAACAAAGTCCTGACTTGCCAATAGATTTGATTGCTGGGCAGTATGACTTACCTCAACTTCAATCGTATTATTTTTAGCAACTCCGATGTTCTTGAAACTAACTTGTAACGCCGAAGAGAAATTGAGCGGAGGAATGTTTATCAACGGAACGTCATCGGTCAAATTTTTGCCGTGTACAAAAGTCAGCTTGTTTATCAACTTGATTTTATCGGTGGGTTCAATCGAAACCAACGCGTCAATTCCCAATAAAAGGGCATCTGCCTGTTCAAACCTGAAGTACGGAAATGCTCCGCGTATCGTGAGCAAGAATTCCCGTTGCGGCTGCAAGTAGATAAAGTTGTCAATCAATTGAGCGTACGGCGTAATTTCAAAAAGAAGGAAATCATCTTTGTGATAATTTGCCGTAATCAACGCTTTGATAGATTTCTCCGGTTTGAGATCGGCGTTGCCTTCCTCAATACTACTCACTCCCTGATGCAAACCAAAACTGTATAACTCGTTTACTTCGGGTGGTCGCATTGCTAGTCCAACGTTTCCGTTGAGAATAAGATGGTTCGGTAAAGTCAGTTGACTACCCGCCGAAACGCTGAAGAAAGTAAAGTTTTGATTAATTCGTTTGATGGTTCGGGGAACGGTTCGGGTGATTTGAGCAACGTTTAACTGTTTGTTTTCTGCCCGGAAACCAAATTCATGAAACCAGCGGTTATTTTTGACATTCAGGATTCCAAAAAGAGAAGTCTGGTAAGCCAAATAATCGGGAATAAGCGGTGAAATTCCTGTTTCGGGGATATTGGCATTGTCGGTGATGGTTTGTTGAATGCCTGTAATCAACGTTTTGTTTTCCGATAAATCATTGATATACTTTCCTTCAAAGAAGTGGCTCCACTGATTCAGACTCAAAACTGGCTTCTCCGAACGGTCGCCCCGACGAGCATCAAATTCCCGTCGGTTGTTGAGTTGTCCGCCGTAAACGAATCGCAGTGTTTGCGTCGGAGAAAGTACGCCGTTGAGTTCAAGTTTTAGTAAATTATGGCTTACTCGTTGCTTTGGAACGTCGATACTGTAACTAAACCCTGTCTCAGTGAAAAAGGGAATTTCACGATTAAAGGCAGTTTCCAGATCTGTCAAATTTCCGATTTGCGAACCTTTCAGTATGCCAATTTCGGTATTGAACGTAGCGTAATTTAACGTCGAAGACCATTTATCGTTTAACTTCTTATCCGCCCGAAACGAAAAATTGGCTTCTTTCCGGCCTGTATTTGTTAAAAAGTACGTGGGCGTTTTTGAGTCGCCTTGCATTTTAACGGTTCCGTTCATTCGCCACCGAAACCACTTTCCCGCTTTTTCAACTTTAGCGTTTAGCGTATTTCCCCGTCCGTTTGAATTGTATAAATAATTTACGCTTCCGTGCAAGTGTGGTTCGTCTTCCACGGGCGAGCCTTCTACCATTACCACGCCGCCGAGCGTACTTCCGGCGTACGCTAACGCATTTACGCCTTTGATGACGGATAAATGATCAGCAGAAAAAGCGTCGATTTCTGGAGCGTGATCGCTACCCCATTGTTGCCCTGATTGGGCAATCCCGTTATTGAGAATACTTATTCTGTTTCCGAAAAGTCCGTGAATGACTGGTTTGGAGATTCCCGAACCGTTTTTTAGCGTAGAAACTCCCGTTAGTTCACTTAAAATATCGGCAAGGTTCTGATTGCCGTTTCGGACAATTTCGACTTTACCCAACGACGAACTTACCTGCGTTGACTTTTCGTTGGATGAACCGTGAACCTGCACTTCATTTAAAAGCTCAGCGTGGTGATGCAGTAGGAAATTCTTGACTTCATTCTCTTGCAGGTCAATAAAAAAACGTTCGGGTTCGCACGATGCGTGCGTCACCCGAACGTGAACTTCTTTTTGACAAATGTCTTGAATTTTATAATTCCCGGCATCATCTGCCAATACTCCCTGTTGTGTTTCTTCGAGGTAGATTCCGGCGAAAGCCAGCGGCGAACCCGTGAGTTCATCGGTTATTGTTCCTGAAATAGAATACGGACAATTTTGGGCAATCAGATTTCCCGATAAAAAAAACAGAAAAAGGAATTTATTGAATAATGACATCAAAAACGACGTTAATATCGGTTTCTCCGCCGGCGTTTGCAATGTTGCCATCTGCTACGCCCATGGCAGATTTATTGGGTTCGTGCTTCAAAGTTATGGATAATTTACCGCTTGAAGCCGCTCCGGTCACAACCTTTGTTTCTAATCCTACAGGAAGGTTGTTGACATCAGCATCGTCATAGCTTACGGTCATATTCGCCTGCGTTGTTTCAAAGAAAAACTGGTGTTCGTTTCCTTCTTCTTCAACCTCGGTCGTGATATTCTCGATCGGAGATACCGACTCGTTCAGTAATGTAATACTTCCGCTGTACGTGGTATTCGGTTTTAAAACCATACTGTTTACCGTTGGGGCATTTCCGCCGTCGCCATCAAGGTCTTGGAATTTGCCTTCAACGATGGTTCCATCAGAAGCTGTTAGTTTGTAAGTTAACGTGGTGATCAACTCTTCTTCGTTCTCAATAACTGGGTCATCTTTCTCGCATGAGATTAGGAATAGGAATGCAAAAGCAACTAAATAATTTTTCATTTTCTTTTTTTTATAAGTGCAACAATGTTGCAAAGATGAGTAATGAAAATTGCAAATGCAACAGTGTTGCAGACATAAATTTTGAAACAAAATTGACTTAGCAATTATTATTGTTAACGTTACAACCAATTATCGTTACACAATGGCTTTGATACTACCACAACACCAGTTAGAAGAAATTCCCCAAATCATATTTGCAGAACTCCGGAAGGGTACGGTTCAAAAAAAACACCCATTCAGAAATGTGGTGTTTGGTACGGTAGCTGAAAAGCATCCGAAAAGTAGGTGGGTGGTATTCAGGAAACTGACTGAAAATCAGCGGTTTTTGATCTTCACCGATTCAAGAAGCGGTAAAGCTGCCGAGCTTAAAAAAAATAATAGTTGCAGTCTGCTGTTTTACAGCAACCGCCAAGGTTTACAAATACGTGTAGAAGGTGCAGTGGTGTTGCACTCTCAAGATGATTTAACAAAAAAGTACTGGTCTGGAGTGCAGGGAAACGGATTGAAAAGTTATACCACCGTGTTGCCTCCCGGTTCGACAATTGATAAAAAGGATGAAGGAAACCAATGGCTTGATGAACCCACAGACCGCTACTTTATGGTTATTGAGATCATGCCCAATTATATTGATGTTTTACAGCTCGGAAGAGAATCCCACATCCGGGCGGAGTTTAACAGGGTTGGAGATGACTGGAAGGGGACGTTCATCGTTCCTTGAAAAGCGTAATCGTTTATAGAGAATCAGTAATAATAGTTAGTTCCAGTACAACTCGAAAAACACACATACGAATCGAAACGCCGCAGCAGCTACAAGCTTCGATAGCTAACTTAGATTCTAATTTTTCTGTACTACTCTTACCCTGCTCTACTACGGGAGGGTCAAAGACCCCACCGCACGGGAACATTGTTGCAAATAAAAAATAATTACTTTTATTTTTCTAAGTCGTGAATAAATTTAAAACTAACCAATTGCAAATACCTAAACTGTACAAAAAAATATTTTTTGTACAGTTTAGGTATTTGTTAACTAAGCAAATTGAATTGTGGCGATTATACATAATTATAATCTCGCTAAAGATACGTCAGGTATTAAAATTATTTAGGTTTAAACCAAATCTATTAAGTCATACTCAGAATACAAATCCGACATTAAATTACCTGAAATGATATTTCTGGTACAAGTGAAAGACAAAGGATTTTATTTAATATCAACTTCAAAAACAACGTTACTATCGGTTGCTCCATCGGTATTGGTAATATTGCCCTCAGCAACACCCGGAGCATTCTTTTTTGGTTTTTGTTGCAAAGTTATTGACAATTTTCCGGTCGAAGCAGTCGAGGTAACGATATCCGTCGTCAAGCCTATCGGATCTCCATTCTTGTCCTTATCATCGTAAGTTACTTTCATATTTAATTGTCCTGTGTCAAAGAAAGTGTGATACTCATCTCCTGCTCTACGTACCTCTTCAGATACATCAACGATTCTTTGGCTCTCTGTCGGCGTTTAATCCAGGAGGAATAATATACCTTTATAAGTCGTATTGGCTTTCAAATCACCAACTGAGATTTCGGGTGGATTCCCGCCACTACCATCTCTATCTTGATAGTTCATTTGCACGGTCGAGCCATCTTCCGCTCTGAAATTATAAATTAGTGTAGTAACTATTTTTGGCTCGTTTTCTGTAACCGGGTCGGCTTTTTCACAGGAAAATAATGTAAGAGTAAACGCTATCAGATAACTTTTTATTTTCACATTTTAATGATTGTTACAATGCCATTAAGTAGTGAATTAACAATACGTTTGTAATATTGTTGCATGAAATATTATACTTGCAGCACACCTACGTTATAACGCTCCGTAATTGGGGAATGATTGGCAGCTTCAATTCCCATTGAAATTACTTTTCGGGTTTCTCGTGGATCAATTACTCCATCTACCCAAAGTCGGGCGGCGGCGTAGTAAGGGCTGAGTTCGCGTTTGTATTTATCAGTGATTTCTTTTACGTAAGCATTTTTGTCGTCGTCGGTCATTTCTGTTCCTTTACGTTTCATAATGCTTTCCTGGACCTGAAGCATTGTTTTGGAAGCTGCCGCTCCGCTCATAACCGCCATTTGAGCCGTTGGCCAACTGTAAATCAGGCGGGGATCGTAAGCTTTTCCGCACATGGCGTAATTTCCGGCTCCGTAAGAATTTCCCACGATAAACGTAAATTTCGGAACAACAGAATTTGCCATTGCGTTGACCATTTTTGCTCCGTCTTTGATAATACCGCCTTGTTCGCTGCGGCTTCCAACCATAAATCCGTTTACGTCCTGTAAAAATATCAACGGAATTTTCTGTTGATTACAGTTCATTATAAAGCGGGCGGCTTTATCCGCAGAATCGGAGTAGATTACACCACCCATTTGCATTTCTTTTTTCTTGGTTTTGACGATCAATCGTTGATTCGCCACAATTCCGACCGCCCAGCCGTCAACTCTTCCCAAGCCGCAAATAATTGTTTTACCGTAGAGTTCTTTGTATTCTTCAAATGAGTTTTCATCAACTAAACAGTCGATGAGTTCTTTCATGTCGTAAGGTTTGTTTCGGTCAATCGGTAAAACGTTGAAAATATCGTCAGCAGGTTTTGCGGAAGCAATCGCCTCTTTTTTGTTGAATCCGGCGGTTGGCTCGTGTCCCATTTTATCTACCACATTTCTGATGGCATCTAAACAGCTTTTATCGTCGGGGTATTTGTTATCCGTGACGCCCGAAATTTCGCAATGCGTTTCGGCTCCGCCTAATGTCTGACTGTCAACCTCTTCTCCGATAGACGATTTTACCAAAAAAGAACCCGCCAGAAATACGGTTCCCGTTCCTTCCACAATAAAAGCGTAATCTGACATAATGGGTAAATAAGCCCCTCCAGCAACGCAACTGCCCATTATTGCGGATAATTGCGGAATGCCTGTGGAAGACATCTTTGCATTGTTTCGGAATATTCTTCCGAAGTGTTCTTTATCAGGAAAAACTTCGTCTTGTCTTGGTAAAAAAGCTCCGGCGGAATCAACAAGGTATATAATAGGTAATCGGTTTTCCATCGCGATTTCCTGACAACGTAGCGTTTTCTTAGCCGTAATGGGCAAATGAGCACCTGCTTTCACGGTAGCATCGTGGGCAACAACGATGCACAACCTGTCAGCAACGTAACCCATCACTCCAACAACGCCGCCGTTCGGGCACCCGCCGATGTCTTCGTACATATTATCTCCGGCAAATTTCCCAATTTCGATAAAGTCGCGTTCTTGGTCGAGTAGATAACTGATCCGCTCCCAAGCAGTGAGTTTGTTTTTTCTGTGTTGACTGTCAATTTTCTTCTGACCGCCTCCCAATCGGATTTCCTGATTTTTGGTGGCTAATTTTTCTAATAAGTCGTCGTGCGTGCTAGTAGTGTGTGGCATAGAATTTATATAATTTCTTCTAATAACAATATAACTGCAAACTTCGTTATATTTGTGTAAATATAGTTGTCAAGACAATTAATTTTTGAAATCTTAAAATAAGCCTAATGGTATCAGTGATAGAAAGCGAAGAAGAGCAATTAAAAATGATTCAGGAATCCACCCGTGACTTTGCTGAAACGTACATAAGACCGCACATAATGGAATGGGACGAAGCCCAAATTTTCCCGGTTGATTTATTCAAAAAGCTCGGTGAATACGGTTTGATGGGTGTTTTGGTACCCGAAGAGTACGGCGGAGCGGGACTGGGTTACCAAGAATATATTACAATAATTGACGAAATATCGCAGGTTTGTGGTTCAATTGGACTTTCGGTTGCAGCTCACAATTCTCTATGTACTAATCACATATTGACCTTCGCAAACGAAGATCAGAAGAAATTCTATTTACCAAAACTTGCTTCAGGCGAGTGGATAGGAGCGTGGGGTTTGACAGAAACTAATACCGGATCTGACGCCGGGGGAATGGCAACCGTCGCAAAACAAGACGGCGACTATTTCGTGTTAAACGGTTCTAAGAACTTTATCACTCACGCTATCAGCGGAGACGTTGCGGTTGTAATTGCCCGGACGGGAGAGAAAGGAGATTCTCATGGAATGTCGGCGTTTATTATTGAAAAAGGAACGCCTGGTTTTACGTCTGGAAAAAAGGAAAATAAAATGGGAATGCGGGCTTCCGAAACAGCTTGCTTGTTTTTTGATAACTGTAGAATTCATAAAGACCAGCTCGTTGGCGAAATCGGCGACGGCTTTGTGCAATCGCTTAAATTACTTGACGGCGGACGGATTTCCATTGCCGCACTTGCTCTCGGAATTGGACGAGGAGCCTATATTGCCGCTCTAAAATACGCTCAGGAACGCGAAC
>JBLHXN010000032.1:0-30891 GCA_047630355.1 Spirosomataceae bacterium
CAACGTGCTGCCCCGTGGGAGCGTAAAACCTGGCGAGTACTTTCTGTATAATAACTGGGACTTCAATGTAGCGGGTTACATTTTAGAGAATGCAACCGGGAAGTCGGTTTATCAGGAACTGGAAGAGCAACTCGCCATTCCGTTGGGTTTTCAGGACTGGAATATCAAAAATCAACGACTAAGTGCTAATAAGCGTAAGTCACGCTACCCGGCTTACCACATGTTTATTTCAACCCGTGATATTGCAAAAATTGGACAACTGATGTTGAACAAAGGTAAGTGGAACGGTGAGCAACTTATTTCTGCCAACTGGATTGAAAAAACTACTACCGAAAAAACCCCGCCGGAAGTAATAAATGAGCGTTACGGAACTCCTAAACCTGGCGATATGCAATTGTCGTACAGTTATATGTGGTGGTTGATCGATAATTTTCGCAACAATGATATTTACGAAGGAGCTTATTCTGCAACTGGTTTCGGCGGACAATTTATCACCGTGATTCCAAAATTAGATATGGTTATTGCTCATAAAACAAAGTTAAAACTCTTGGTGAAACTGGGTCTAAAAGGCGGCGATGTACCAGAATGGCAATATTGGATTATCATGGATAAAGTGGTGAACGCACAGAAAAACAGCACAAAATAAAGTTAACGAATCGGATGTCACTGTAGGTTGTTTTATCTTTGAAACAAAAAGATAAAATAACCTCATGACAAATCTGAAAGACAAAACCGTAATTATTACTGGAGCATCAAAAGGAATCGGGAAAGATTTAGCGATTTCTCTCGCCGCTCAGGGAGCAAAAGTCAGCTTAGTTGCCCGAAGTAAAGAATCTCTTCACGAAGTAAAACAAACGATTAAAGAGAAGGGCGGCGAATGCCTCGTGTTTGTGGGAGATGTATCGGATGAAGCACTTGTGAATCAGGTTGTTAAAGATACTTCGCAGACTTTCGGAACGGTTGATTTTATGATAAATAATGCCGGATACGGAGTTTTTGGTTCTACGGAAAGTTACACCGCTGAACAATGGTCAAATGTTTATGATGTGAATGTGAAAGGTACCTTTATGTTCTGCAAAGCGGTATTGCCTATTATGCGGGAAAACAGCGGCGGACACATTATCAATATCGCTTCCGATGTCGCCAAAAGAGTTTTTGACGGCGGAGCGTTGTATTGTTCTTCAAAATTTGCTCAGGATGCTTTCTCAGCGGCTCTGAGAAAAGAAGTAAGAAAAGACGGGATAAAGGTTTCTGTGGTTTATTCCGGTTTGGTAGATACCATGTTTCACGCCGACCCACAAGGAGCGGAAGCACACGACGAATGGCTGAAAACCGACGATATGGTAGAAAGCATTATATTCATCATGACCCGCCCGAAACACGTTGTTATTGACGAATTAATGGTGCACCCGCTGAGTCAGGACTATTGATAGTATTGTTGGTTGGTGTCAGGTTGAGCCTGTCGAAACCCGCAACGATAAAACTCATTCAGGAGGTCTTTCGACAGGCCGTGCGGCGTTCCGCTTAGAGTGACACTGCTTTTAAAATTAATAACCGTGAACTACTCCAACCCGTACTGCCAATTCGCCTTATCAAAACCACTTGATGATGTAAACCGCGTTTATCACGATACGCAGTACGGGTTTCCGATTCACGACGATAATGAATTATTCGGACGGTTAATTCTGGAAATATTTCAAGCGGGATTGTCGTGGACGTTGATTCTGAATAAGCAGCAAAACTTTGCTGAGGCTTTTGATAATTTCAACATTGAAGTCATTGCAAATTATAGTGATTACGATTGTGAACGTTTACAAAATGATTCGGGAATTGTGCGGAACAAACTAAAAATCAACGCCGCTATTCACAACGCAAACGTAATTCTGGACTTACAAAAAGAATACGGTTCGTTTGAAAACTGGCTCGAGCTAAATCATCTGCTTGATAAAGCGGCGTGGGTGAAACTATTCAAGAAGACTTTCAAGTTTACTGGAGGCGAAATTACCAACGAGTTTCTGATGAGTACGGGATATTTGCCCGGAACTCACGGTGAAGACTGCTCCATTTATTACGAAATCACGAAGGAAAACTCGAAGCGGATGCAGAAGTAAGTCTTTTACTTGTTGAATAGTTTAAAAGCCGTTCGGGCAAGTTTTAGCTTCCAATTCGTGTAGGTTTCCTGAATTACCCCCCGCAGATTTTTCTGATTTAATCTTGTGGCGATGGGGTAGGGGTAAACTCGGCTTGTAATTTTGTCAATGGATAATCTGGCGTGTTTTGCCAATTCAAGTTCCTGAATTAGTTCTCCGGCTTGCGGAGCGATTAGACTCCCTGAAAGTAATTTCTTTTTTCCAAAACGACTATTGTTGTCCAGCCAAAGAGTTTCGTTTCCGTAGCGGTATTCCTGAATAATCGCCCGGTCTTCATGGACTAAATCCAATTCTTGTCTATGAAAATCAATGTTTCGCTCTCGAAGTTGCTTTTCTGAAAGTCCGAAGTGAGCAACTTGTGGCTCGGTGAACGTAACCCAACTTAAATCCTCGGTGGTGTTTTTCTTCTTGAAAATCGGAATTAAGAGGTTTCGCCAAACTTGTCGTACCATTTTTTCGGCTCCGTGCGAGAACATATAACTTCCAGCGGCATCACCAATTACATAAACATTCTTGTTGGTGCTTTGTAAGTACTCATCTACTTTGATTCTACTTTTATCGGTCACTTCGATACCCGCTTTTTCGAGTTGCAAATTGGAAATATTTACCGTTCGCCCGATTGCTGAAATCACGGCATCTGTTGGAATTGATTTGCTGACATCATATTTACTTTTAATCAAGGTCACTCCCTTTTCAAAGTATTCGACCGTCGTATTATTCAATACTTCAATGCCTTCTTTTTTAAATTGTTCTGCCAAAATTCTTGAAACGTGCGGCGGTTCTTTATCCAATAATCGTTCGCCACGATTTACGATATAGACTTTACTTCCTAACCGAGAAAACGCTTGCCCGAGTTCACAGCCAATCGGTCCACCGCCTATTACTACGAGATTCTCTGGTAATTCAGTGCAGTCAAAAAAGACATTTTCATTGGTATAAATTATCATTAAGTCTTGTCCGCTCACATCAAGTTTTCGGGCAGCAGAACCCGTACACAGAAATATGACTGGAGCGGTGTAAGTCTTAGTATTCACTTGAACCGTTCTCTTATCCGCGAATGTCGCTTCTCCAATTACCACATCAATTCCCTTCTTACGTAATGTTTCGGGGTCTTCTTCGTTGCGGATAATTGTTTGTTTTTCGTGAATGTATTCCAATACCTTTTTCATGTCAGCCTTTTGATTTCCCAACTCCAGTCCGAAGCGGGTGGCTTTTTTAGCATCGTGAAACTGCTGAGCGATATGAATAAGTGCTTTGCTCGGGACACACCCGAAATTAGTACAATCACCACCGAAATACTCTTCGTTACGTTCAATAAGTAAGGTCTTCAATCCCAACGTATTGGCAACGCCAGAACAGCCCAATCCGGCACTTCCGGCTCCGATAACAATGATATCGTATTTCTCCATATTATTTAGGGGTTAAGCTTCTGTTTTGATAAGGTAACAACGAAAAGTTATCACTCCACGAAAAACGCCCGTTCTTCTGAATGAAGAACGGGCGTTAACTAAGTAGTTACAACTTTTATTTATCTCGCAAAAGCCACCGCCCGCATTTCACGGATAACGGTTACTTTTATCTGACCGGGGTACTGCATTTCTTTTTCGATTTTCTGAGAAATATCAAACGAAAGTTTTCCGGCTAAATCATCGGTGCAGTTTTCAGCATCCACAATTACTCGTAGTTCACGTCCCGCCTGAATAGCGTAGCACTTCTCAACGCCGGGGAAGTTTAACGCTAAATCTTCTAAATCGCGTAAACGCTGAGCGTAAGATTCCATCATTTCACGGCGAGCACCCGGTCTTGAACCTGAAATAGCATCACAGACCTGAATCAGTGGCGAAATCATGCTTGTCATTTCTATTTCGTCGTGGTGAGCACCAATGGCGTTACACACTTCGTGATTCTCTTTGTACCTTTTGGCTATCTCCATTCCTAAAACTGCGTGCGGCAAATCAGATTCTTCCTGGCTCACTTTACCAATATCGTGTAGTAACCCTGCCCTTTTGGCAAGTTTCACATTTAATCCCATTTCTGCCGCCATGGTAGCACACATTTTGGCTACTTCGCGGGAGTGCTGGAGCAAGTTCTGACCGTACGAAGAACGGAAACGCATCCGACCAACCATTTTGATCAGTTCGGGGTGTAAGCCGTGAATACCTAAGTCAATAACGGTTCGCTCGCCAATTTCAATAATTTCGGATTCAATTTCTTTACGGGTTTTGTTAACCACTTCTTCAATACGGGCGGGGTGAATCCGACCATCCTGAACCAAACGGTGCATGGCAAGACGGGTTATTTCCCGACGAACGGGATCAAAGCTCGAAATAACGATGGCTTCAGGAGTATCATCCACAATGATTTCTGCTCCGGTAGCGGCTTCTAAAGCCCGGATGTTTCGCCCTTCCCGACCAATAATTTTTCCTTTTACGTCGTCACTTTCAAGGTTGAAAACAGAAACGCAGTTCTCAATGGCTTGCTCGGCGGCGGTACGCTGAATGGTAGAAATTACGATTTTCTTAGCCTCTTTAGTTGCAGTCAGCTTTGCTTCTTCCATTGCCTGCTTGATGTAAGAAGATGCCTTTGATTCGGCTTCGCTTTTGAGAGCGTCAATGAGTTGTTGCTTTGCTTGCTCGGCGGAGAGTTGAGCAACTTTTTCTAATTGCTCGACTTGTTGTTGCAGCAGTTTTTCGGCTTCCTCTTTCCGCTTAGAAATGATTATTGTTTGATCGTTTATTTTTTCGGTCTGAATTTCAAGCTCTTTTTCCTTGCGTTTG
The DNA here is from genome assembly GCA_047630355.1 of Spirosomataceae bacterium. GTDB lineage: Bacteria > Bacteroidota > Bacteroidia > Cytophagales > Spirosomataceae > JANQUM01. The sequence continues at coordinate 4,928 of JBLHXN010000032.1, forward strand.
TTCTGCTCTAGCAACTGTGCGGCTTGCTGTTGCATTTGCTTTACTTTTTGCTCATTTTGAATGATTATTTGCTTTTTATGGCTCGAATCATCTTCAAATTGGCTCCTCAATTGTAAGAAGTGTTCTTTTGCTTCCAGTTGCTTATCACGCTTGATGCTATTGGCGTTCTGTCGGGCATTTTCAAGGATTTCTTCGGCACGAACCTGAGCTTCGGCTTCTTTATCGACGTTGCTTTTTTTAAGCATGAACTGCCCGATAAAGTATCCCACAGCGAGGGCTATGAGGGCAAAAATTATTGGTATTAGATATTCTGACATGGTATTTTACTAGTTTATTTATGCGTATTTAATTAGGTTATTCTAAGACGTTTTTTGAGAAAAACGGTAGTAACCTTACGGATATGAATAAATAAACAGGGAGTAAAAGTTAGATTAATGTGTTGAGTGTGAAGAGCTTAAGCGGCAAATTTTCCGAGCATCTCTAAGTATTTATCAATCTGTTCTTGGAATCCTTGGTTTTCTTTTTGGAGTAAAAGGGAGTCTATAACTCCTTCAATGGCTAATAAGAGGTAAATGGTATCGTTGCTGAGGTTGTCTACTTCGTGCTCTTTTTTTAATTCAAGAGACCGATCATCCAACATTTTTTCTGCGTCACGATAAAGAGGTTCTAAATGCGATGGCACACGTAACGGGATCACATGTCCGTTAATACGCATATTTACCGTATTCATTTCTTCTTCCTTCATTCGTTCTGACCTTGCATATTTTGTATCAGTGTGATACATTTTTCAATCTCTTCGATTAGGGTGTCAATTATAGTTTTCCACCCGTCTTCAACTTTTATATCTCCAAACTCTATTCTTTTCATAACCGAAGTAAGTTCTAGGTGGAAATCATCCAGCTTAACTTTATTGTTACTTCGTATTTTCTCGCTTTTGAGCTCTTTTCTTAGCTCTTTATTTTTATCTGTCTGGGCTTCGAGAGTTGATTTCAGTTCGTCTATTTCGTCACCCAATGCTTCGTTAATGCGTTTGAGCGACTTGTTTTGCGTCTTAATTTCCTCAACCTGTCCAATCAATACTTCAAATTTTGTTAAAGTAGCGGTGTTTTTCAAGGTATTTGCCGGATTTTTATTTTCCATGCTGCTATTTACACGTTAAGATTTGGATGTATAACTGTCTTAAAAGCGAGGACTTTATCGACGAATTAAGGCTCCTAACTCTTTCTCAAACGCTTGCATCATCCGGTTCATTGCTTTGTCAATGACTTTATCGGTCAATGTCTGATTTTCGTCCAGCAATTTGAAACTCACCGAATAGGATTTCTTTCCTTTATCGAGATTTTCGCCTTCGTAAGTATCAAAGACGTTCACTTCTTTAAGTAATTTACGTTCAGTTTGAAAAGCTACGTTTTCAATGGCGGCAAATGTTACGTTGCGGTCAATGACCAACGATAAATCTCGCCTTACCTCAGGAAACTTAGAAATTGGCTGAAACTGGACTTCCGGCGAATACGCTTTCAGTAAATAATCCCAATCGATTTCGGCGTAGAAAACCGACTGCTTGATACTTTCCTGCTTCAGGTGGTTTTGTTTCACCTCACCAAGTGTTACAACTGCTTTTTTATTAACTTCATATACTAAACCCTGAGAGAATAGCACGTCGCTGGCGGGTTTAGCACTAACTTTTAGCGTAAATTTTAACGAAGAAAGAACTTGCTGAACTGCTTTTGCTAAATCATAGAAGTCAACTTTCGCCGATTTATGATGCCACGTTTCGCCGGATTTATTGCCCGTTATCCACAACCCAAGTACCTGTTGTTCTTTGTAAGTTATTTTCTCGCCGTTTGTCTTTTGGTAATAAGAACGTCCGAATTCAAAGAAACTAAGATTTGCCTGCCGACGGTTAATGTTATACGCTAAACATTGAAGCCCCGAAAACAGTAATCCTTGCCGCATAACCGAAAGCTCTTCGTTTAATGGATTTAGTAATTTCACTTCATCCCCTTTAGAAAGTGAACTGAGCGGAGTGTTTTGCTCCGATTTTACGATGGAAAGCGTCTGGATTTCGTTGAAACCAATTCCCGCCAAATATTCCGATATTCGTTTACGAAGAGCGTCAGAATCTGTCAACGGAAATTCCGATATAAAATCAGATTGTAAATTTTCTGACAGTTCGATATTGTCAAAACCATAAATTCTTAGGATTTCCTCAATAACGTCAGCTTCACGCGTTACGTCAACCCGGTAAGGCGGAACGGAAACCGTCAATCCTATTCCATCGTATGTAAGGATTTTGATGTCCAGACTTTCGAGGATTCGGTGAATGCGGGTAATTTCGATTTCCTTACCAATCAAACGGTTAATATTACGATATTTCAACACAACTTTTTTGTGTTCAATCGGGTGCGGATATTTATCAATGATCCCGTCGAGACATTCGCCGCCCGCTAAAGATTGTATCATCAATGCCGCAACTTTAATTGCGTACGGCGGTATTTCGGGATCAGTTCCTCGCTCGTAACGGAAAGAAGCATCCGTTTTTAGTGAGTGGTGCGTTGCCGTTTTTCGAATCCACGCCGGATCAAAATAAGCTACTTCAAGGAAAATGTTTTTGGTAGATTCGCTCACCCCAGAATTCATTCCCCCGAATACTCCGGCAATTGCCATTGGTTTTTCAGAATCGCAAATTGCTAAATCGAAACCTGACAATTCCCGCTCAATTTTATCTAGCGTAGTTATTTTCGTTCCTTTTTCGGGAACACGTACCACAATCTTCTTTCCAATAACTTTATCCGCATCAAAAATGTGCATTGGTTGCCCAATGAAATGATTGATGTAATTTGTGGTGTCTACAATATTGTTAATGCTTTTTACTCCAATAGTTCTCAGGAAATTCTTCAACCAATCGGGCGATTCTTTGACGGTAACTCCCCGAATTTCTAACCCGCAAAAACGCGGACAAGCGTCTTCGTTTTCAACCGTGACCGTAAATTCGCTTTTAATCTCAATGACTTTGAAGTCAGTAATTTTTGGTAAAGTTATTCCGTGACCGTTTACCGCTTTCAAATCACGGGCAACGCCAAAATGCGAAGCAGCATCGGCACGGTTTGGCGTTAAACCAATTTCGATGCAATAATCTGATTCGAGTTTGAAATGAGTTGCGGCAGGCGTTCCATTTGGTGCATCGGTATCAAGTACCATGATACCATCGTGCGACTTTCCGAGTCCAATTTCGTCTTCGGCACAAATCATTCCTTCCGACACTTCACCCCGAATCTTCGATTTCTTTATCTCAAACGGTTCGCCATCGGCAGGATAGAGCATTGCTCCAACGGTGGCAATAACTACTTTTTGTCCGGCGGCAACGTTTGCCGCTCCGCAGACAATATCCAACGGCTTTTCGGCACCAATATCAACAGTTGTTTTGCGTAAGCGATCGGCATTCGGGTGTGGTTCGCACGTAAGTACTTCTCCGATTACCAACCCAGCTAATCCGCCCGGTACGGCATCCACTTTATCGATATTTTCTACTTCAAGACCCGTTGCGGTCAGCAAGTTTGAGAGAACTTCGGGAGTTTCGTTGATTTCAATTAAGTCAGCGAGGTATTTATAGGAAATTTTCATCTAAAAGTCGTTCGGTAAAATCACGCTTTGCGTAAATAGGTACAAAGATAGGGAAGAATTTTTCTAAACAGATTCAAAACACAGCTAAATGGTTTTGGGGTTTTGGCATGGATTTAGATATACACTATATATCGTGCTTCTGTAAACCCCATTTTCCATGCAATTAACCTTGATTTTATCCGTATTCTCTATCATATCTTACGGGTGGTTGTTCCCGTTTAATCTATTTCTGGTAACGTTACCGATCGATAAGCCTTTTAACGGCGTTAATGCCCCGAAGGCCGTATTTGAGAAGCGTTTGGAAATTAGCGAAGGTCTTGCCGCCGTTCAGGTTGACGAAAAATGGGGCTTTGTAAATAAGAAAGGAGCGGTAAAAATTAACCAACGATTTGATGAAGTTCGTAGCTTTTCTGATGGTCTATCTGCTGTCAGGGTAGGGGAGCAATGGGGCTTTGTAAACAAGCGAGGAAAGTTTGTGATTAAACCGCAGTTTGATGATGCGGTTAGCTTCCATGAAAAACGCACTTTTGTAAAACAGTACGGTATTTGGAGTTTAGTGACTAAACGAAACAAAACCATCGCGAGACCTCAGTTTGAAACCGTGGGAATTTTCAGCGAAGGCTTCGCTAATGTATCTATTAACGGAAAATACGGATTTGTAAACCGAAAAGGAAAAGTTGTGATTGATTTCGCTTATCAGGATGCAGGAGACTTTTCCAACGGGCTTGCCGCAGTAAAAACTGGAAGCAGGCAGTGGGGATTTATTAACGAACAAAATTACTTCGTTATTCCTGCGACCTTTGAAGCGGTCGGTAAATTTAATTCACACGGTTGTGCGGTGAAGTGGAATGGAAAGTGGGGAGTCATCGACAAAAATGGTACAATGAAAGTTGCCAATGAATACGATAGAATTTCGGCACTGGATTTCGGTTTTTTCCTTGTGGAGCAATACGGAAAGTTCGGTTTGATTGATGCCTACGGCGAAAAAATTACAGACGTAAAATACGACGAAATATTACCTTTTTCCGAAGGGATGTCACGGGTCAAGATTCAAAATAAAGTAGGGTTTCTGAATAGCTTCGGACAGGAAGAAATTCCACTTGTTTACGAACAAGCCACTGACTTCTTAGACGGCAAAGCAAAAGTTGATTTAGACGGGCAGGTTGGTTACGTAACGAAAAACGGCGATTCGCTTTTTGACGAAAAAAGTGTTTCCAAGAAGTAAAGAATCTTGAGCTACTCATTTTGGCTTGCATGAATTCAATTGTCGAAGTAGAGGCTACAACGTTTTGCTTTTTCTCATCTTAAATTTAGCTTCTCTTTATCCTAAAACGTATTTAAGCATCGTTCAGAATCATGTCGGCGGCTTTTTCGGCAATCATATAAACGGGAGCGTTTGTATTTCCTGAAACAATTCTGGGCATGATGGAAGCATCAACCACCCGAAGACCTTCGATGCCGTATACTTGTAGCTTATTGTTAACAACAGCATCGACATCATTCCCCATTTTACACGTACTCACGGGGTGATAAATGGTTTCGAGCTGCATTTTTAAATGATGCAAAATAGTATCGTCAGAACTGCGGTCTGGCGGAGTAATTAACCGTTGATTATGTTTAGCGAATGCATCAGACTCCATTACTTCAATTGCTTTTTTTGCACTTTCCAGTAAGACTTTTACATCTGATTCTTTAGATAAAAAGTTGGGCTGGATAATCGGATAGTCAAACGGGTTGTCACTCCGTAACGTCACGTAGCCCCGGCTTTCGGGACGTAATAACGAGGGAAGAATGGTGTAACCGTCTGCTTTGGGGAATGTCTTGACATTATACATATCGGTTGTATAATTATCGCCAATTTGAATTGGTGAAAAGTGAAACTGGTAATCTACCCGATCGGGACTTTGCGAAGTACTTCCAAAAGCCACGGCTTCAAGCGGACTAATAGTGAGTGGCCCTTTTTTTGTAAATAAAAACTCAGTTAGGCCTTTAAATTGATTCCAAGGGGAAAGGTGGTGATTTGCTCCTTCCTGCGTGTTTGATAAACTGCTGATTCCCGAAAATAAGTGATCTTGCAAGTTTTGTCCAACCCCGCTGAGGTTTTTAATACACTTAATTCCAAGCTTTTCTAATGTTGCTTTATCGCCGACTCCTGATAACTGGAGAATTTGAGGCGAGTTAAAACTTCCCGCTGAGAGGATCACTTCCTTACGGGCTTTGGCAATTTCTGTGGTAGTTTTTCCGGTGAAAAACTCCACACCTGTTGCTCGGTCGTTTTTGATAAGTATTTTTTTGGTTAACGCCTTCGTGATAACTTTTAGGTTAGGGCGTTTCATCGCTGGTTTCAAAAATGCTGAAACAGCACTGTGACGTTTTCCGTCTTTTATGGTAAACTGAAAAAAGCCCGCCCCTGCTTGCGTTTCTCCGTTGTAATCGTCGTTACGACTAAATCCTTTTTCAACGCAAGCATCCACAAATGTTTCGGCAAAGGGGGTTTTAAAAGACTGGGCAAACGTGACATTTAATTCCCCGTCTTTTCCGTGAAAATCGTTTTGAATTTGTTCGTTATGTTCTGATTTTTTGAAGTAGTGCAATACCTCTTCGTAACTCCAACCTTTGTTTCCGAGAGCCGCCCAATCGTCGTAATCGGCTTTGTTTCCCCGCACGTACGCCATGGCGTTAGTAGAGCTGCTTCCGCCGAGGGTTTTTCCTCGTGGTAAGAAGATTCGTCGGTTCAGTACGTGTTCCTGTGGTTCGGTTTCGTACGCCCAATCTACGGTGGTACGGTTTAATTTAGGATACGCCGCTGGAATATGGATTTCGAGTTTTTTGTCTGGTCCGCCCGCTTCGATCAGTAATACCGAAATTGCGGGATCTTCTGATAAGCGATTCGCCAGAACACAACCTGCGGAACCTGCTCCGATAATAATATAATCGTGCGTCATTGAAAAAAGTAAGGAGTTCAATTTTATACCCGAAAAGTTAAGTAATAGTTAAACAATACGAAAGATTTATTGCATTTTTCGCGGCAAAGTACTGCAAAAAAAGCCTGTATCTGCCAAGATACAGGCTTTTTAGAACGTTGGTTTTATGGAATTTATATCGTTGTTCCGCCATCTACGGAGAAGATACCTCCGGTAGTGTAACCGCCCGCAGAGCTAGACGCTAAAAGGAGTGCCAATGGAGCAATTTCGTCCACTTCTCCCATTCGTGAAATCGGTAAGTGTTTGGTGAACTGCTGAAGTGTTTTTTCGTCTTGCCAAAGAGCTTGGCTAAACTTAGTTTTAATTAATCCCGGACAAATTGAGTTTACCCTAATTCCGTCAACGCCCCATTCTTTGGCGGTAACTTTGGTAAGCATATTCATCGCAGATTTGCTGACGCTGTACATTCCCAATCCCGGATCGGGTGTAATACCCGCAATGCTGCTTATATTGATAATACTTCCGCCGCCACGGCTTTTCATGCTGGCGTGTACCATTTTGCTCAACTCGAAAGGGGCTTTTACGTTCACGGACATAATTTTGTCAAAAGCTCCGCCGTCGCAGTCTAATGATGGACCGAATACAGGATTTGTGGCTGCATTGTTTACCAGAATATCAACTCCACCGAAATGCTCGATTGTTTTGTCAATTAGGTTTTGGCATTGTTCTAAATCACCGGTGTTGGCTGCGATACCAATTACCTTGTTCCCGGTTTCAGCTTCAATGTCTTTAGCCACTTCGTCTAAATCAGCTTGCTTGCGGCTACTTATTACTACTGTTGCTCCGTGAGCGGAGAAAACACGAGCCATTGCTTCACCAATGCCTTTACTGGCTCCGGTTAATACGGCAACTTTGCCCGTCAAATCAAAAGGGTTGTTCATGTTTGTAGGTTTTATGTTGATGAAAAATTATTTTTGAAGTGTTGTTTGTAAAATTCAAAAGCTGTTGGGTATTCGCGGACTTCTATACTTCCCCAAGTTTCTACGCCTAATTCTATTTGCTTTAAAATTGGTTTTAAGGCTCTTGACCTATGTCCTTGCACGAAGTTAATCCCTAAATGAAAAATTGAATCAGAAATTATATTTTTTTCACTATCACTCTGAAAAGTAGTTGTATTTGGAATGAAAACGTCTTTGTCAATATCGTACTCGAATAACTTAAACGGATCAAAATCTGGCGTATCAGGTTTTAATCGTTCGTCTATTTTGTGAGTTCTTTTTTCATTATTTGCTTTTCCTAAAACAGCAAATAGATTGTCCCACAGCCAAGCTTTGTTTGATTTAAGGCTTGAGTCGAAATGATCTACTTCACCTTCATTTCTTGGTCTTGCTTTGTTGTATTTACCTGCTTCCCAGTTTTCTTCTTTGAGTAAATTATGAAAATCTGTAAAGATGTCTTTTTCCGTGTACGCACAAAGTCCTTCTTGACAATGATAAAGATTCATCAAAATGTCAAGGTAGTATTTATTTCGAGTAGTTGTATTGGTATATGGAGGATGGTCTCCGACTTTATTTTCCTCCCAAGCTTTGTATTCGGTAGAAAGTATTTTGGACTTATCAATTTTACGCATCAGCAGTTTCCCAGTTCAGTGAATTAGCCAGTTTTTCGTATTGCTTCCACAAAATTTTCTTCTCTGACTGCAATGGCGTTTCTTTTATCTTTCGTTCTAACAAGCTGAGTTCCATCAAAGCTTTAATTCGCTCGGCGTTGCTTTCTTCTTCAACATCAAACACTTTTGAAAGAATGCCGCTGTAATCTAAACGCTTGGGGAAAACATTGTAATTATCAACGTGCCTTTCTCCCTCGTAGTAAAGTTCCTGATAAACTGCTCCGTCTTCTTTGAATTTCAGTTCTACAATCTCCCAAGGGTCAAAAGACGAAGCTACCAACGGCGAATGCGTAGCAAAAAAGAATTGACTATCAGGAGCTAAACTTGTGTAGAAATCAACGATTTTAGTTTGGATGTCTGGATAAAGCGAGCGTTCGGGTTCATCGAAGAAGATGAGGGCGTTTTTCAATTTACTTGCATAAATCGGTAAAGCTGTTAGTAAGATTTGCTTAGTACCTGTACTTAAAAAAGCGTTAGGAACTTCGCGACCTTGAAAGTCTTCAATTTTCAAGAAACCAATATCATCCAAATCAACATCAGTTTTAACACGAAGTTTGAAATTCTCCAATAACTTATTTAAAAAACCATTTCCAATAATTGTTAGCGGATTCTCTAATTGCTCTTCAAATTCTCTCAAAGAATCTGCTTCAATAGACAGTTGCTTGGCAGTAACACTTTTATTTGCTACTAATTTGCCGAACTCATTTCGCTTTTGAATAAGTTTCTTTTGATAATCAGAAATTTGCTTTTGATATGATTTCCAAAATTTACCCAAGTGAATTTTTCCTAAATCTAAAAATTGAGGAGGTGTAAGATCCTTATCAACCTTCTCTTCAAATTCTGAATATCGCTGAACTAATTCTGCGGGAATTATTAATGACTTCTGGTAATTTTGAACGAAGATGTTGCTTGGGTCTTGTTCATGATAGTTAGATTTAGTATCAACAGCATTATGTATGCTGTTATTACTTCTCTCATCTACTGTCCAGTGCCATATGAAAGCGAGCTTATTAGCAACGTGGTCATATACATTTATTGAGATGAATGATTTATTGCCATATTTTAAATTACTTATATCTTTAATCGTCCACACATATTCATTATCTACTAACTCTTGTTCAATTTTAGTCATTCTCTGCATAAAGCGAAGCAAACTCGTCTTACCAGTTCCGCTTTGACCGATGATGCAGACTTTATCCAAAGGTTCGCCCGCTCTTTCGTGTCCTTCGGGGTAGGTTAAGTCCAACGAAAAGTTTTGGAACTGATTGAAATCAGCAATATGTAATGACTTGATTTTCATAGTAGTGCGTTTTCGTAAATCTATAATCGTCAAATGTAAATCAATACTTACTTCTCACAACAATACACAATCTCTTCCGCTGGTAAAGCGTAGCGTTGTGACTTTTCGGCAGACATTTCTTTTACGAAATTATCCTCGGTTACCTTGAAGCCGTTTTTGGAAAGTTCGTGTCCGTAGTTTTGTCCGAAGAGGCGAAGGTGGTCAGATTGTAGGAAAATCCGTTCCCGTTCGCGGGGACTGGTAATGGTATCGTCAAAGATAGTTTGGGGTAAATTCATGTCTTGCGGTGATTGCATAATTGCCCAACCGCCGGGACGCAGCACCCGATGCAGCTCCTGCACTGCCCTATCGAAATTTTCTACGTGCTCCAAAACGTGGTTGCAAAAGATTACGTCAAATGAATTGTCGGGATATTGAATTTCTTCAATGTTCATCTTAACTTTCGCCAACGGAGATTCAATATCAGCGGTGGTGTATTCTATATTTTCTAATTTCTCGAACCGATTTATGAAACAATATTCGGGTGCGATATGAAGTAACTGATGGTTTTGAGTGAAAAAATTAGTCTTTTCTTTTAGGTAAAGATACATGAGTCGGTGGCGTTCTAAAGCGAGGCAATTGGGGCATAATGCGTTTTCACGGGGATTTAGACGACCGTACGGCAAAAATTTCTTAAATTTGTGTTCACACACAGGACACTCAACGTTGTTGCCCTTCATTGTAAAGGCGTAAAGCTTGAGTGGAATATGACTGAATAGTTGGAGGTACTTTCTTGGTACAAAGCGAATTAACAGACTAATAATGTTTTTCATGAAAGGTCTTTATAAGTCTTGGTATGGTAGTTGATTTATCAAAAGTAAACGGATTGTACCTCTATTTCAATTGAATGCTCCTAAAATCCGGTTTAAAACAAAATTTTAATTACAAACAATAAATATGAATCCAGAAAATACACCCGAAACAGGGAATGAAAAATCCATCGCAGCAAAGACATTGCAGAATAAGTGGTTGTTTTACAGTGCAGTTGGGTTGACTTTAGTCGGCCTTGGAATGTGCCTTTTTGGCGAGGCTTTGCATATTAAATATTCAGGCGGAGCATTAATGAGCTGGGCACTATACGGTACAATCAGCTTAGTAGTTTTCAACGCTGGACTTGCTATTTTCGGGCAGGCAGTAGTATTCAAAAGCCAAATCGATTATAAAAAGAACCGCAAGAAGTTTAATCAGAAAAGGTACGGTAACAAGCCACGCGGCGGAAATAACCGCAACCGCAAACCTAAAACTTCTCAGTTCACACCGAAAGATATAGACTGATACAGCACAGGTATTAGAATAGAGTTGTCACAGCTTTTATGCAATGATAATTAAATATTCCGCTTCAATTCTAGTGGTATATTTTACAAAAAGAAAGCGGGTCGAAATTTTCGACCCGCTTTCTTTTTGTAACTGTATTGAAATCAATTTGTCATTTCTTCTTTTGGAGCTTCAACACCTAATTTCTTGAAGACAAGGTTTGAAATGTTGTCTTTTTCAGGAGCAACCAATACGATTGGCGTAGTTCCGGGACCTGCATCAGAGTTGAATACGTAAGTATAACCGTTCTCTTTGGCTACATCATCAATCGCCTTCTGAATTTTGTCCAATACCGGAGCTAATAATTCTTGTTGCTTTTGCTGTAAGGCTACTTCAGAGTTTTGCTGAAATTCCTGAATCTCACCCTGCTTGTTCTGAAGGTATTTCTCTTTGTCAGCACGGATAACTGGAGACATTGTAGCAGCACTCTTCTGATACTCCTCTAAGTTTTTCTGAAAATCAGCAACTTTGTCTTGGTAAAGTTTATCGTATTGTCCTTTCTCTGTGGTGAGCGAGGCTTGGATGGTCTTAGCATCAGGTAAGTTTGTAAGGATATAGTCAATATTTGTGTAGCCTACTTTGGTTTGAGCATTGACACTGATTCCTGCAAGCATTAATATCGCAAAAAGCGAGGTCATTAGTTTAATTTTCATTTTGTAGTTATTTTAGATATGTAAATTCGAAATTAAAAAAAGGTTTATTGTAAATTATCGTTAATCTGTTATTTTACTTTCTTATCGTCTGTTGACTCTACGCCCAAAACTTCTAATATGAAATCCGTATAATCATGCCGTGGGTCGGTATAAATCATACTTATGTCTCCTGCCTTATCAAACAAAAACATCAACTTCTTCTGCCGTGAGACTTGTTCACAGGCTTTAAAGATATCATCCATGATTGGTTTCATGAGTTCTTTTTTCTTCTGAAAAAGAATGCCTTCCATTCCAAAGACTTTATTATTCAAAACCTTAAGTTCGTCTTCCTTTTCCTGAATCGTGTCCATTCGTTCACGCTTCATTTCGTCGGTTAATAGAATCTCTTCCTGCTGAAATTTCATTTTCAGTTCATTTACACCGTCGTACTCTTTTCTAATATCGGTCGTCCATTTGTCAAGGTACTTGTCCATGTTAGTTTTGAGATCTTTGTACTCAGGCATCTTGCTCATGATGTACTCAGAATCAATGTAACCAAACTTTTGGGCATTTACTGAAAATGAAAAGAGCGACAAAAGTACTAAAAATAATGACTTTTTCATGTTTCGTTATTCTAAAACAGTATCAATTTTATTTACTGATAAATTGACGTATTATTCGCAGTAATTATTGCTTTGACAAGAAAGAAAGTGCCGGGTTTCACGCAATACCATTAGTTAACAGTTGATTAACAATGAATGTTGTTATCTAATCTGTTGACCAATACTAAATGTGAATGCCTTTACTCCTTTGTTTGTAATACCCGGAATCGGGTCGAAAGCGTAACCGTAATCAAGGCCTAATAGACCAAATGCCGCCATGAATATTCTGGCTCCAACACCCGCTGTGCGTCTTAACTGGAACGGATTAAAGTCGCGGTAACTTCCCCAACTGTTTCCTGCCTCAGCAAAACCAAGGATGAAAATAGTAGCTTGTGGGTTGAGTGATACTGGGTAACGAAGTTCCATGGCGTATTTGCTATAAATAATACCACCCTGACGACTAATGCCTTGATTTGCATTATTGCTTGGATCAAAAGCGGCGGCTTGTTCGGCAAGTGTCTGCTGATAAACCACACCTTCATCATAACCACGAAGACCAATAAGTTCTGCTCCGATATTTTGTGCCTGTTGCATACCTAAACCAGCACCACCAAGTACAAAGCGACCAAACGGATTGTATCCAATGTTTTCGTTATACCGCCCCATGAACCCCATGTTTGCTTTGGCGTGAAATACTAACTTTCCAACAACTGGAGTATACCAGTCAGCATCGAGCATCCAGCGTTGACCTTCAAGCCATTTACCGTTTCCTTCGTCTAATCCGTCTCTGAATAATGAGTAAGGAGGTGTAAACGAAGCAGCTAAGTTAAACGAAGAACCGTTTCTGGTGAATTGCGGATTATCCAAGCTGTATCGGGAAAGGTTAAATGTTGCCGAAATATCGTTCGCCTGACCGTTTTGGAATGCTCTGATCAGGAAGCTATTCTTTACATCGTAATATTGATAGGCTAACGAAGTACTGAAACTAAAGTTTCTGTCCGGCCAGTTCAGCCTTTTGCCAAAAGTAACCGATGCTCCGGTATTCCGGAAGAAGCTATTTCCCAAGCCTCCAAAACCCCCACCGAATCCACCTAGGCCGCCAAGACCACCAAAGCCTCCGCCAAGACCTGACTGCTGACGCTCCAATCTTTCAAGAACTTTACTGTAATCCTGAACAGAGTGGAAAATACTCACGGTAAATGAATTAGGCTTTTTGCCGCCGAGCCATGGCTCAGTGAATGAGATAGAATAGTTTTGGAAACCACCGTTTGCTTGAACCCGAACAGCGAGGCGTTGACCGTCTCCTTTTGGAAGCGGACGATACTCTTTGAAGTTACCGACATTTTTTAGAGAGAAGTTGTTGAACACAACTCCAAACGTTCCTACGAGGCCTTGAAAACCACCCCAACCGCCGGAGAGTTCTATATTATCACTTGACTTTTCTTCAACATCATATTCAATATTCACGGTACCATCCGCCTGTGGGACGGGGCGTGGGTTTATAGTCTGCGGATCGAAATACCCTAACTTGGAAAGCATTTGGGTAGTTTCGATTAAGTCTGTCTTGCTGAACTTCTGACCCGGACGGGTTAAAATCTCCCGCATGACCACTTTATCACTTGTCTTGGTGTTACCATTCAGAACAATGCGATTAATCATTGCTTGCTTACCTTCAAAAATCCGCATTTCAATATCAATGGAGTCACCTTCAATAGCCACTTCAACCGGAATACAGCTGAAATAGAGGTAACCATCATCCATATAAAATGAGCTAATATCTCCGGCAGGAATACCGTTTATCTTTTTGTTTAACTCTTCGGGATTATATAGGTCCCCCTTTTGGATTCCTAAAATAAGATTTAAAGTGTCAGATGCATGGAGGTAATTACCAGTCCAGCTAATATCACGGTAGTAGAAGCGGTTTCCTTCGTCAATATTTAAAATGATATTTAGGTTGTCATCTTTTGTTGCATAAATCGAGTCTGATATGATACGGGCATTTCGGTAGCCTTTCTTATTGTACCAATCAACGAGCTTTACCTTATCTTCTTTGAATTTCTTGTTTACAAACTTCGATGGCGTGAAAATTCTGAGCGGTGCCCTTTCTTTCGTGCCCTTCATCTTAGCCAATACTTTCCATTCGGGCATTTGCTTAATGCCGTTAAGTTCGATGTCGTTGATTTTGACTTTGTCTTTTTTGTCAATAGTCAGGATTAACGTAGCGTTGTTTGCCCGGATAGAATCTGTTGTTTGTTGTGCTTGTACAGTAGTGTTAAGGTAACCTTTGTCAATAAAGTACTTCTTAATCGTTAACTGAATATTCTTTACCAATGCTTCGGTAATAACTTTTCCTTTATTAGCCGCAATTTTTTCCTCTACGGTTTCTCTTTCACTCTTCCGGATTCCCTGAAGCTGTAACTTGTAGAGGCGTGGACGTTCTTTCAGGTTGATGTCAAGAAATATCTTTTTTCCTTCGATTTTTGTTACGTCAATGGCAACATCTTCAATAATTCCCTGATCCATCAAACGGCGGATGGCGGTACTGATTCGCTCGCCCGGTACCGTAACTTTATCGTTTACGCTTAAACCCGATACCGAGATCAACGTATTAGGGTCAAGAAATTTTACTCCACTTACCGTAATCCCGCCAATTACATATTCTTGCGGACGCTCGTAGCTGAAATCAGATTGAGCGGCTGTACTACGTCCTGAATTTCCGATTCCAAGTCTAAGCTGAGCGTTAGATAGGAAGGAAATCCCGAAGAAAAATACTGCGGCAATTAATGTTTTTATACTTAGGTTAGAACTCGTCATTAAACTTAGTGTTTTTGATAAGATGCTTAGTGGCAACTTTTAGTTTGAATACATTTCAACTTTACTTCACTTGATCCCCGGTTTTTCCAAATCTTCTTTCACGTTGTTGAAAGGTACAAACTGCTTCAAAGAGATGCTCTCTGCCGAACTCTGGCCAGAAAATGTCATCCATAAAAAGTAGTTCAGCATACGCAGATTGCCACAGTAAATAGTTGCTTATACGGTGGTCTCCGCCCGTACGAATCATTAAATCAACGTCGGGAGTTTCTTCGGTAGAAAGTAAACCAGCGAACATTTCTTCGTTGATTTCTTCAACAGCTAATTCACCCTTCTGCACTTGCGAAGCAACATTCTTTACTGCTTGAATAATATCCCACTTCCCACTGTAGCTCAACGCCAGATAAAGCGTAAGACCAGTATTGTCTTTGGTGTGGTTAATAGCGTCTTCCAATTTTTTTTTCGCTCGCTTTGGTAAACTGTTGTGATCACCGATTACTTTCAGCCGAACGTTATTTTCGTGTAAACGCGGAACTTCTTCGTGAATAGTTTTCACCAGAAGCTGCATAATTCCTTCGACTTCTATTTTTGGTCGATTCCAGTTTTCGGTCGAAAAGGTATAAAGAGTCAAGTACTTGATACCAATTTCTCCACAACCTTCTACCGCTTCCCTAACCGCCTTTATGCCGTGGTGATGCCCAAAGATACGCATGGCACCTTGCTTCTTCGCCCAACGACCGTTCCCATCCATAATGATGGCAATATGTCTAGGCAATTTCTGACGATCTATCTGCTCTTTTATTGCCACTGAGCCATCAAGTACATTTTGAGACATGTTCACTTATTGTTTAATGCTATCACATTCATAGTAAAGCACTAATTACTAGTAGATTACTCTTAAAAACGGGTGCAAAGCTATTAAAAATGACCGATACTATTGCTAATAAGCAAGTAGTTTAACGTTTTTAAACATGTTTAGTGAGAGGATAATCGCCTGACGTATAATTTTAGTCAAAAATACGCTTTAATAGAGGCACTCTATAACCTGGCGGACAGATAATATCACCAAAAAGGTAACTAATAGATATGTTGGTATAAAAATACATATCCTGCGTGCGGTTATTTGGAATGGCAAATCGTCTTAATTCTAAGAAAGAACTCTGTGCATCGCCGCTGAAATTTGGAATCAGCGTCTTATCTGTCGAACTTCTTTCTACATATCCAATATTGTCAATGCTTACATCGCTGTCGTTGTCTGCCAAAACTTTCCGAGCTCCAAATTCAACCGTAAGGTTTAACCTTGGTCGGATTGCTTTCTTTATCCCAATTCCGAAGGGAATAGCTCTCTCTCTTCTTGATTCAGTTATTACTTTTTTATAAACTGAGAGCGGTCTGGCGGCTGGAGATTCAACCGAAAACTCTCTTTTGCCAACTGAGTAAACGGAATATCCGCCAAAAACGTAGGGAGTCCAGGGGGAATCTCTGATGTGTGAACTTCTGAAATGAAGAAAATTGTACTCTATTTGACCACCTGCTTCCCAAATGTTGGTTTTAAATTTCAATCCCCGATTCTGATGATATAAAGAATTCACCCGACTGTCGTCAGCTGACAAAATGCCAATCATACCGGTAGCTTTGATAGAAATTCCTGATTTTATCAGGTTAAAACGAGCAAATGTATTTGCTCCGCCATTGAAAGCGAATGGTTTAAAGCTTGGGTAAATTTCACCTTTGTAGTGCGTCGCCCCGATACCACCGCCAAATTCGAACCGCTGGGCATTCACGGTCGAAAAGCTGTAAGTTATGAGTAATAAGACAAGTGAATTTCTCAGAAGAGTTATTGGTTTAGTATCTGGATTCATCAAAAAGGTACAATTTGTTATTTCATTATTTAATCGGAGGACATTTCACCCGATTGCTAAGTACATAATTTATTGTAACCTGCGTGGTTAAGTACATGTCAAAACGGTGGTAAAACTTCTCTCCGAGACCGCGAACTACATTTGCTCCGGTTGGATCATAAATAGATGCTGCTGAGTTGTTCGGTGAAATTACTGAAATACTGGTTCCGCCAGCCAAAGTGTACGCCCGTAGGAAATCTACGATTCTTGACTGACCGCTAACGGCATGGAAATTCTCATCAGCACGGTAAGAAAAATCAGCTGACGTAAGACCATAATTACTTGCTAAATCAGTTAAGTCAGGGTATCGGTCACTTCCAACATCGTCCAGATAATCTGTGAATGTTATACGATAACCAGCTTCGAAACCCAAATCAATATTTTGGGCAATTTTCATCCGAAAACCAATGGCTAACGGAATAACAGGAGCAATTAAGGAATACGGTTTTTTATTAATAGCTGGAAGACCCTGACCAGCAGTATTGAGTGGTTTTAACGAAACCCACTGATTATACACTGTCAGAGATGGAGTAACGGGCGGAATAGTAACCGACTGTATTGCTTTTGGGTTATGATTAATCAACCCAAGTCCCGCCGAGAAGTAAGGCATGAACTTCTCCCGTGGCTGGTTAGTGGTACCATATTGTTTTTTCAAGTTCCAGATGCCAGCAATGGTAAATTCTTGTACGTCATTACGGAAATGAAGGTTTCGGACGTAATTCCGATACATTTTGTCAAAATTACGTTGTGCAAATACGAAATCATCACCATAAAGACGTGCCCAAGTGAATGAGACCCTCGCCCCAAAGTTTTCGTTGAAGTATTTGGTATAATTTCCTGTGGCACTCCACCGCACGTTTGTATAAGGTGCGTAGTAGGCATATCTTATTGGAGTCAAATCTCCAATGTAGTGAGCTGACCCGCCGCCAATTCCCGCTGATGTATAGAAATCCTTTGAGTTTCCTTTGAATAGACCGGTTCTCTGGGCGTTTGCAAAATGACTTATTACTAATAGTGTCAAGAATAAAAACGCTGTACCTGTCTTTTTGTATAAATTCATTCCGGTTCTGTTTTCAAATTGCATGCGTATTGCAAACGATATGTACTACTTTTTTATTGCGAAGAAGTTGATTGAGACGTCTCAGAGCTGATCCGGTTCCTAACATCCTTTCCCCATCCCAGCTTCTGACGTAAAGTATTCAAAAAGTTTCCACCTTCTAAGGTAACTAATCGGGCGTTGAAGTCACTTTTCTTAACTTCAACGTTCAAATCTTCGTCGTTTGAAATAATTTTTGTCCTCGAATCCATAGAAAGTCGGAAGTTTTTGCTTCTGCTTTCAACCCTTAAAGCTATGGTCGAACTATCTGAAACCACCATTGGTCGTACAAACAGATTGTGCGGACAAATGGGCGTAATGATGAAATTTGCCGAGTGGGGCATGACCAACGGCCCGCCACAACTTAGCGAATAACCCGTTGAACCCGTGGAGGTAGCAACCATGAGGCCATCTGCCCAATAAGAATTAAGAAACTCCCCGTTAATATACGCATGAATGATAATCATGGATGACGTGTCTGTTTTCGAAATTGCTACCTCGTTTAGAGCAAAGTTTGTGCCTTTCTCAAACAATTCGAAGTTGGCGGTGGCGTTCAGAAGTGTGCGACTGTCAAGGGAGAAATTTCCGTTTGTCAATTGGGACAATGCCTGTTTAATATTCTCAGGTTGGACATTTGCGAGAAAGCCTAAACGGCCAAAATTTATTCCTAAAATGGGGGTTTCGTGTTTGCCAACAATCCCGACGGCTTCAAGTAGCGTGCCGTCTCCTCCCAAACTAAGCATAAAGTCTGCCTTGTCAATATCGTCGTGGTTGTGATAAGTAGCAGATTGGTCGGTTTCTACTCCGGCTATTTTTAAGGTCTGCATAAACGAATCCGAGATTCTAAAATCGATGTTGTGATTTTTCAGTTCGTCAAAGACTTGTTGGACGTTGGAGGTGGATTCAGCAGGGAATTCACGACCGTGAACCGCAATTTTCATAATTATTGTGCTCTGTTGAATCGTAAAATTACCCGAAAAGGCTGTATTCTCCGCTTAGATGCTCAAATATTTCATCAGCATGTCATAGCGGTCTTTATCTCCGTTGGCAATGGGAGCGTGGGCGTAAGCAGCATTGACGGTATAACCGAATCGTTCGAGCGTAGCGACAATGGCAGAAATATCAATTTTGTTGAGTTTGAGCGTAACCCGAAGCGGGTTAGAGAAGTCTTGCGTACTTCCAGTAATGTAACTACTGGTTATTTTCGCATTTTCAGATTCAATCAAACGGCTTATTTCGCTCAGCGAATAATCTCTGTTTAAAAGACTCATTTCAATAATAGCACCGGGTTCGTACGTGCCGATTTGCTTCGCCAGAAGTTGATAAATATTATTAGAAGAGATGCTACCCACAAATTTTTGCTCCTCGTCTAAGACGGGAAGTACTTTTAAATCGTAGCGAGAAGCGGTTCCTAAGAGTTCGTAAAGGTGTTGAAATGCTAAAACGAAAACTCCGGAGAAGTCAGGCTGAACTGTTTCAATAAGTTCTGATTCATCGTAATCAAGCAAAGCATCTTCCTCAAGCATTCCCACGTACTTATCGTCATGAATTACCGCAAGTTGGGGCAAGCGGCTCTCTTCCATCAATCGCAATGCCTTGGCAATGGTATCTGATGTTCTTAATGCGGGGATGTCGTAATCTACTAAATCTATGGCAAGCATAATATCATTTCTTATCTCTCAGAGAATTGTTTCTCTACTCTTCAACTTACGTACTCATAAGCTCTTTGGTCTTCAGGTCAACCAAGTATTTCTCTAACACTTTGTTAAACCGGACTGGACGCTCCATCATTGGGGCATGACAGCATTTATCAATAAAAAACAGTTCCGAGTTTGGTATTAGCCGATTAAACTCGTGCCCTACACTTGGTGGAGTGATGGTATCATTCAATCCCCATATCAATAATGTTGGAACTTCAATGTTAGTAATATCTTTCGCCATATTGTGCCGTTGGGCAGATTTAGCGATTTGTAGGATATTCATGCACTTTGGAATACTGGAAGTAACCTCAAAACATTCGTCAACTAAATTCTTCGTCGCCGTTTTGGGATCGTAGAATGTGTATTCAACGCGTTCTTTGATATACGAATAACTGCCCCGCTTTGGGAACGAGCCACCCATCGTGTTCTCGAAAAGCCCCGAACTACCCGTTAGAATTAATGATCTTACTTTCTCGGGATGTGCTAATGTGTACAACAACCCAACGTGACCGCCGAGTGAGTTGCCTAATAATATCATATTGTCGAGTTCTTTGAACTCTACGAAGCGTTCAATAAACGCTAACAGACCTTCAAGGCCGGCTTGCTTGACGGGCATATCGTAAATGGGCATTACGGGAATAATCATCCGGTAATTTCCTTTGAAGCCTTCTACCACACTTTCAAAGTTACTCAACGCACCAAAAAGTCCGTGTAAAATTAGAATAGTGTCTCCTTGACCTTCGTCTATATAGTTGAATTCGCCTGAATTTTTGACTTCAATGTTCATACAAGTTCTTCTTCTGAATCCCGAATAACGCAGACTCTCTTTTGTTATTGATGTGTTTTCTGTGCAATCTACTGAATCAAATAAGTATTTTTAGAATTAAAAAACAAACTTTACGGTTAATGTTAAAACTTTAACCAACATTCGGTAGAGTTTCATCAATCCTTGAAACGCAAGGTTTCTAATAAAAGTTTATATGCACGATATTCCGGTCATTATTATAGGGGGAGGAGTTTCAGGGTTGACCTGTGCCAATTATTTGCATAAAAAAGGGGTAGGTTTTTTATTACTCGAAGCAAGTGAGGAGTTTGGCGGACGTGTAAAAACAGCAAGCATTGATGGTTATCTATTAGATCGGGGGTTTCAGGTGTTGCAAACCAATTATCCCGAAGCAAAAAAGCTACTCGATTACGAAACTTTAAACCTGAAAACCTTTAAATCAGGAGCAAAAATCAGGAAAGGTGACGGTTTCATGACAATGCAGAATCCGTTTAGGAATCCGCTTGCGTTCATTCCAATGGCTTTTTCGAGTGTCGGTTCTTTTGTTGACAAACTCAAAATAGCAAAACTAATTGGTGAAGTAAAACTTGCATCGAGCGAAGAACTAATATCCGAAGAAGCCACTACAACCTACGAATACCTGAAATCTTACGGGTTTTCTGAGAAAATAATTAACACTTTCTTTCGTCCTTTCTTCGCTGGGGTGTTTTTAGAAGAAGAATTAACTACGGGAAGTAATTTCTTTCGTTTTACTTTTAAGCAGTTTTTTGAAGGAAACGCCGCCGTTCCCGAAAATGGGATGCAGGAAATTCCGTCACAATTGCTAAATAACCTTCCGGCTAGTTCTATTCGTAAAAATGTTACGGTCGAGTCAATCGAAAATAATGTAATAAAGTTATCTGACGGTACTTCACTTTCAGCTGGTAAAATTGTCTTAGCGACAAACCCCGAAGCAACCGATAAGATTTTAAATCTGCAAACAGAACGTGTTTATAATTCGACAACGTGTTTGTATTTCTCCGCAGATTTTTCTCCAATGGCGGGTAAGAAATACCTGATGCTAAATCCTAACCGCCGGCAATTAGTGCATCACATGTGCGTTCCGTCGGACGTATCTGCGGCGTACGCTCCTGCTGGCAAAACGTTGATTTCTGTAACGCTCCGCGACGCAAAAGGACTGAGCAAGATCAAGCAAGTAGAACAAACCAAGCGAGAACTGAACGAGTGGTTTGGCTCCTCGGTAAATGCGTGGCGTTTGCTGGAGCATCAGGAAATTCCGCAGGCGGTTAGCTTCTACGATGGTACTACGAAGTCAACTGATTATCAGGTTGCTGAAAATATTTACCGCTGCGGCGATTATCTGGCTTATCCATCGCTGAATGCCGCCATGAAAACCGGGCGTGAAGTAGCAGAACTGGTGGCGGGTTAAAGCTTATCAAGTTGCTTTACTAATACTTCAAAATCTTTTGGGTAGGGAGCCACAACTTTTATTTCTCCTCCTGATAATAAATTAAACTTGATGCCGTGGGCGTGGAGAGCTACTCTTTTAATTAACGGTAACTCTTCAGTATCTTTTTTTAGGTTAAATTTTCTCTTCAATTCCGACAAATAAATGTACTCGCCGCCGTAAGTTGGGTCACAGACAATTGGTGCTTTCAGGCACTGTAAATGCACCCTGATTTGGTGCATTCTGCCGCTGATAGGAAGACACTGAACCAACGTATGTTTTTGATAAACTTTCAATGTTTTGAAGATGGTTTCGGCAACTTTTCCTTTCACTCGGTCAATTCTTACTTCCGTGCCATTTTTAAGCGGAACGATGGGCAGATAAACCGAAACGTCGTCAAGCTCGTGAATCCCGTTTACAACCGCGTGGTACGCTTTCACTACTTCACGTTGTTCAAATTGCATGGCAACGTGGCGATACGCTGCCGGATTTTTTGCAATAATCAACGCCCCGGAAGTTTCTTTGTCAAGGCGATGGCACAATTGCGGATCCTCTGTATATTCTCTCGCCATTTGCAAAATACTTGACGTATTATCGGCGGTTCGTTCGTCGAGACTTGCCACAAAGGGAGGCTTATTTATAACGATATAGTCTTTATCTTCGTGGATAATTAAATCTTTGAATTTCAAAGATTTAGGTAATTTTTTGTAGCTGTTCAGATTCATTTATCAGAGATTGTTCATTAGTGGGTAACCGATCAAGAGCAAACTTAAATTGTGTTCCCTTGTTGAGCTGACTTTTTACGGTAACCGTAGAGTTGTGAGCGTTGATGATATGCTTAACAATTGCGAGTCCGAGACCAGTTCCGCCCATTTCTTTATTGCGACTCTTTTCGATTCGGTAAAAACGTTCAAATATTCGTAAATGGTGTTCTTCGGGAATGCCGGAACCATCATCAATAATGTAGGTAATTAATTCGTCTTTACCTTCTTCAAATTCAACAGTCACTTTCCCGCCTTCACGTCCGTACTTTATAGCGTTGTCAATCAGATTTGTTAGTACCTGACGGATTCTCTTTTGATCAGCCACCACCACGAAGCTTTTGAGTCCGTTCCCTTTTATTTTGAGGGCAGTTCCTCTTCGGGCGGCACGATGCTCTAACTCTTCGTAAATTTCTTTAACCAATTGCCGCATATCTACCACGCCAAGGTGCATTTTCAGATCGCCGCTTTCAACCTGCGACAAAATTAGTAAATCGCTCACCAAAGCTTCTAAACCATCTAAGCTTTTAGCGGCTTTTTTTAGAAAACGAGTAGAAACTACGGGGTCGTCTTTTGCTCCGTCAAGTAGTGTGTGAACAAAACCTTGTGCGGCAAAAATGGGTGTTTTTAGTTCGTGAGAAACGTCCGCGATAAACTCCCGACGGAAAATTTCCATTCGTTGTAATTCTTCGATTTCGAGTTGCTTATTCTTTACGTAATTCGAGATTTCACGGTTCAACTTTTTTAATGGATTGACGCTTCTGATAAGGTTACTGCGTGATAAGTTGAAGTCTTTTATCTTCAACTTTTTAACGTTTTTATAAATCAGATTTACTTCACGGTAAACGAGAATATCGACGGCGTAGAATACAAAAAAGAATGTCGGGACGAAGCATGCTACGCCTGCCACAAAAAGTACGTTGTTTGTAACCGAGGGTAAAAAACTCAGGAACAACAACACGAATATTGTTGAAAGAGTGGCGATAAGTACGGCGGTCCAGCGTGGCGACATAATTTTATGGAGATGAGATTTTAGGTATACGATTTACAGAACTCGCTAACTTTTCGAAACAACTAACAACCAAGGTCATAAATGGTGAATGGTTAACGAAAATAGGAACTTATAAACCCAACAACGTACTAACTTAAAAACTAATTATTCTACCGTCCCAATTGGTCTTCTGCCCGTTCCTTCGCGATTGGTGAGGTCGTCGCCTAAGTCCTTGCGGGCTTTTTCGGCTAATTCCTTTAATTCGGCGAGCTTTTCGGGGTAAGTTTCTGATACGTCATACGCCTCGCCCGGATCACGGCGTAAATCGTACAAACCTTGTTCAAATTGCACATTCTCGGGAGAAGGGCCAGGGAAGCCGCCGTTGCCCGGCTGCGAACCCACGTACGAACGCCCTTTGTGAGCAAATACTAATTTCCAGTTCCCTTTTCGTACGGCTTTAAGTGAATTACGGTTATAATAATAATAGAACTCGTCTCGCGGCGAAGCGTTCGGTTCATCCGTCAACAAAGGTAATAAGCTAACGCCGTCTATTTTGTGTCTCGGTAATTCTGCTCCGATAACTTCGGCTATTGTCGGAAAAATATCAATCGTAGAAGCCATTTGATTGTAAACAACGCCACTGGCGGTTTTTCCTTTCCAACGCATAATTCCTGGTACGCGGTGTCCGCCTTCGTAAATTGTTCCTTTCCCTTCCCGAAATCCTCCGGTATTTCCGGCGTGGTTTCCGTAATTTAACCACGGACCGTTATCACTCGAAAAAATGACCAGCGTATTTTCTTCCAAACCGTTTTGTTTCAACGCTTTTATTATTTCACCCACCGACCAATCGATTTCCATCATCAAATCGCCGTACATTCCGGCACCGCTTTTTCCTTTAAATTTACTCGAAACTTCAATCGGTACGTGCGGCATAGAATGTGGTACGTACAAAAAGAACGGCTTTTCTTTATTTTTTTGAATAAACTCTACCGCTTTTTCGGTGTACAGCGTTGTCAGCTCGCCCTGATGTTCTAACGTGCTCAGCGTTCTGACCTTTTCGTTACCTTCAATTAACGGTAACGGTGGATAATTTGCCTTGCGATGTTGCTCAATTTTGGCGGGAACGCCGTCGTACCAAACCGGCCACATATCATTAGAGTACGGAAGTCCCACGTACTCATCGAAGCCGTGCTGAAGCGGCAGAAACTTTTTATTGTCGCCTAAATGCCATTTCCCGAAAATCGCGGTGGCGTAACCTTTCGTTTTAACTAATTCGGCAAGCGTGGTTTCGTCTTCACTGATTCCCACTTTCGCGTTCGGACCGTAAGCTCCCCAAAAACCAACGCGATTGGAATAACAGCCGGTTAATAAAGCAACCCGTGAAGCCGAACAAACGGCTTGGGCGGACAGGAAATTAGTGAATCGGATACCTTCACTGGCGAGTCTGTCAATGTTTGGGGTTCGGTAATCGAGTGCTCCGTAGCAACTCAGATCGCCGTAGCCAAGATCATCCATATAAATAATAACTACGTTGGGAGATTTGGCCTTTTTTGTGTCAATCGTGATTGATACGCAGACAAACGCCGCGAATGTTACCAATGAAAGTAAGTACAAGTTGAGGTTTTTCATATTGAATAAATGATGTGCAAACTAAGTAGTAAATTTACAATTTATTATCGAATCTTCCGATGGTTCGGTTAATTTTACCATTTACTAACAAAATTCCGAAATAATCCCATGCCATCCGAACCATTATTTTCAGATTTATCAATGATTGTTGCCGTTGCCGAAAACGGTGTAATTGGAAACGATAACCAACTTATTTGGCGACTATCCAATGATTTAAAAAACTTCAAACGCCTCACCACTGGAAACGTCATTATTATGGGGCGAAAAACGTTTGACTCCATCGGTAAACCTTTGCCAAACCGCATAAATATCGTGGTTACAAGAAACGAAGGTTTAGAAATACCGGGTTGTGAAGTGGCGAACAGTATTGAGGAAGCGTTGAAAATTGCGTTGCAATTGAAAACCGAAACGCAAAAGGTATTCATCATTGGCGGAGAAAACATTTACCGACAAACGATAGACAGCGTTTCGACCATTTATTACACTAAAGTTCACGCCAGTCCTGAAGGCGATGCTTTCTTTCCTGAATTATCTGATGGTTGGAAAGAAACCGAACGTACCTCGTTCAAGTCTGATACTAAGAATGATTTTGATTTTGATGTAATTTTGTACGTCCGAATGAATGCTGTTTAATGCGGAACAAATTTTTAAACGTGTCATGGTATTTACTCATAACACATGAAAACTATGCAAAACGCAAAAAAGATAGAAATTGAAAGTACAATAGATTGTCCGGTAGA
>JBLHXN010000033.1:0-30263 GCA_047630355.1 Spirosomataceae bacterium
TTGTAAATAATTAGCAAAATCTAACGTATTCCGTGCCTGCATACTTTTTGTGCCATATTTAGTGACTGCATTCTTCGATACCTTCAAATATTTGGAGGTGGAGTCGGTATTGTTTCGACTATAAAATTTAACTATATCAAGAGAAAGCTGAGCTTTTTCTAAGGAAGGTAATTGAATATAAAAAGCTGATTTCAGAGAATCTATGTTGCTCTGGTTTTGGGCAAAAAGCAACCCATGATTAAATAAAAATAAAAGAAGCCACGGATTAAATCTCATGATTGCTAAAAGAAATATGTTGGTTCAATTTTATGTAAGGTCATCTTTCTTAATCAACTATTTCAGAATTAACATCGAAATGATTTCGTTTGGTTAATAAAACAGCTTTTTAATGACACTTAAATAATCTGAACGGCTTATAGTTCTTCATTATTAATAATCTTGGTTTTTAGCTTTTCAAAATGGCCCGCAATTTCCTCCTTCAAAATTTCCATTTCAGCCATAATATCCTGCTGCAAAAGGATTTTTTTCACGTATTTTTTTTTTGGTTTCCTTTTTTTTCTATTACTGTTCATTCGAAAATTGATTTCGGGCAATAGTAAGCAAAAGAAAAGAATAACCTCATCCTTTTGATGGGACAAAGTGTGGACAAACCAATAAAAGTGATGTTTTACCGCTCAGGATTATCAGGAAAGTATGCCAAAACAAACCCGCCGACTGAAGGGTATCAATCGGCGGGTTAAAACAAAATTTAGTGGTCTGTGTTTAAAGTTATTCCAAAATAACAATCCGATGGACATACGTTATAAAATCACCCTTAACAGAAAGGTAATAAACCCCCGCCGAGAGTTCAGCAGTATTGATGATTACCTCGTTTTCACCAGACTTATATACACCGTTATAATTTTTAATGTGTGCGGCATAGGTATCCAATAAGGTAACTCGGAGTTGCTGTTCAATCGGATTATCAAACTTGAGAATCAATTCGCCGTCAGTTCCTAACGCCTCCGCCATCGCCAACACATCATTAAATGATTGTTTAGCTTTCCCGGATTCGCTGACACTTGGTGCTTGGTTTACATTGAATGCTGAAGCAGCTACGTTGGGGCAGTCTTCAATGGAAGCCGTAAATATTGCTCCGTTATCTACACTAAAACCGGGTTTGAGTAATACAGATTTCTCGCCTTTGAAAATTACGGTAGTTGGCGTTGCCACATCTCCGTCTGATTCCAGCATCAACTTGTGGTAGGTGTCCGGGGTTATGCTCGTGCCACCGCTGTTATTTGCGAGCGTAAACACTTGCCCGTTGTTTTGGCAATTATCATCGGTATCATCATTTTTGATCAGTAGTTCAATAACATTGTTTACCCCAATGTTATAATCGCCACCGTTTACGACGCTCAGTAGGACATTTTCGTCTGCTTCTTGCTTTGTGTCAACAATCGGGTCAATATATAGCTTTGCCGAAGTTTGCCCTTTGATGATTTTAATAACACCTTTATTTCCTATAAATGTGTGTTGACCACTCAGGGTATAGTCGCTGCCTAAAAAGGCGGTACCTGCCAACACGAAGTTTATCGTCACATCATTGGTGTCAGGTTGAGCAAGGGTAAAGTTCAGCGTTAACTTCCCATTGGCATCTTCAAACATTTCCGTATTTACGCTGGAGGTTGAGTTTTTGCCGCTGGTCCCTTCGTCTTTGGCTTGTTGAGCTTCAGCAGCAGTCAACGTAATCGGGGTTGAGGTTACGTTCGCCAGAAAAGCATTGGCGTTAAGTTCAGGGTTTCCAACTCTGAATTCCCAAGAGAAGTTTGTATTGGCTAAATTTCCGTGAACATCGCTGATATTTATTAAGGAAACAGCAACACTATCCCCCAGTCCGGTAATGGGTGCGTTCGGAATGATGATTATCTTATTTTCGTAGCAACCCAGTGTAGCCGGAATTGCCGTACCGTTAGACATCCGTGTCAGTGTAAAATTGGAACTGTTGAAGTCTTCGCAGTTCAGATCTTCGTTGAACGACTGCGAGATTTCATCCCCCAAAGAATAGAAGAAATCCGTAGGTTGGGCAGAGCCGTACTTTAACGGTCCTTTGCGATCCCAAGTGCCTACTTTTACATCGGAGTACAGGCTTTTTGCCCCGTTTCTAACCTTCAACCTCAACTTGTATTTTCCATCGGCAGGTATGTTGTAGAGCCAATCAGATGTCATATTATTAGCAGCCAGGTTCACTTTTTGAATAGTTTTGGCAACTATCCAAGTGCCTGAATTCAACGCTGCGTACTCCAATTGTATATCTGTCAGCAGGTTTAGGTCATAGCCACTCATGGTGTAGCTCAGACTTGCGGGTGAATTAGAGTTTACCGAAAAATCATCCTCTGGAAAAGTGAGTTGGACGCTACTAATATCTTCGTCAAATTTTGCTTTAATTTTTACCTCGAAAAGTTGGTCAGCATCCAATGAACTACCACCACTGTTACAAGCATCATAGGCTTTGAACACCAGAATAGCGTTGGCTTGGTTTGGGCTAAATCTTGAGATGAGTGTTTCGTACTGATTAGCTCCCTGAGAAGCAATATTGGCACTAAAAGGTCCGATTCCGGCTCCGGCGATATTTACATTTGCCGCTCCTGTAGAGGCTCCCGGATCATACTTCAAGAAATAATTCCTTGCTTCCAGGCTCTCACTTTCGTTTCTGAGTGTCAGAAAAGCGGAGTGCGTTTGTCCTGACAAGACCGTAATATCGTCATCATCTACTGTTAGCAAAGGTACATCTCTTTTTTTGGTATTTTCTTCGTGGGGGCAGCTTGTTTCTCCGGCAATGAGGTCAAAAACCGGCGTACCCATTACGGGGTCTGATTTGACATTTAACGAAAACTTATCACCTACTTCGGGGCCATCTAATAACACAAAGCCCGTGATAGTTTCCCGCATCGTGGTATTGGTGGTGGTATTTCCTCTTGCCATTCGTAGAGAGATTGTTCCGCCCTCGCTTAATCCGCTTCCACCCAGTTCCATACCAATTTCAGCCGCGAGTGAGCTATCCGTCTCCATTTCAAATTCCGTGTACTCTATTTTGGAGACGGCTGTACTCACGGTATTTCTCTGTTCTCCGTTTCCACTGTCAAACGAGCGATTATACTGATGCTTTGCCTCGGCTTTTAACTTGGTGTTATAGTCCAGCACGTCCTGCCAAATGTTAATCTGGTTCTGCCATTTACGTTTATCATTTGCACTTGTAGAAGGTTGATCCCGCAGGGTTTCGAGGTCGGGCATGACATCCGTTGTAATTTGGTATTCTGTGTAAGCGTATTCAGTTTCAAATCCGTCAGGTGCTATAATAAGATTCTTACTTGACGTGAATCCGCAATCTTCAAACTTGATTTCGATAACCGCCGCCTGCAAGAAGTTGATTGCTCCGCCGTAGTAAACATCTCCCTGATCTCCGGGAATACCCGCCGAGGAGGTAGAATAATATTGGCTGTTTGAAAAAGAAGTGATGGCTTCGGTTGAGCTGCTGTTTGTCGAAGTTACCGCAAAAGAGCCTTTGATATTACCCCAGAAGGCACTTTCGTAAGATACTCCTAAGCCTGCTTCAAACTTGGCCCCCAATTTAACATCTATCCAAACATCTTTAGCGTTTGTCCGCTTTGTTGAAAAACTCGTGGCAATTTCTGTAACGGTATTGGCTTCCCTAAAGCTATAACTTTGACTACCAGGCGGATCACGAAGTATGAGGAAGGGAAGCTCGGGGGAAGTTGTTACAAAATCATTTCCGTAAATCTTGGAACCGAGAATAACGGGCGTAACATCGTTTTTGCTCGCATTACCACCCGGACGGCCGTATTTATCATCAAAATCAAGGTTGAATTGCTTCGAGTAATCGCCGCTCGTGGTTGGCTCACCAGGAATTACGTTGAAATTGACGAATCCGTCGTTGATAATCAGAGTAGTATCTTTGATAGCACTCCCGCTCGTAACGTTAGACGATACCCGTAGTGGCGTACCACTTTCAGCCGGACATCCAAAAACATTATTGCCTTGATAAAACACGGGTTTTTCGGGATCGCCCTGAAAAACACCGAGTTTGATTATTGTTGGTATTCCTTGGTCTAACAAAGGGAATAACTTGAGAGTGGGTGAGCACGTTGGCCCGTCAAACTCAATAACGGCAATTTGTGGTTTTTCGTGGAAAGTCAAATTGAAGGTAGAATCCGCCACCGAAAGGTCTTTTCGCATCGTATCGGCAGGGAAGAAAGTAGTATTCCCAAAAAACTGGTTTACAATCTCGTCTTGATTGTACAGTGGTACTGCATTGGCATTTTCTGGTATTTCAATAATATCTTCCACCGTTACGGTATAAGTTGACGCAGGAAGCTGAGTTATGTAATAGCCTGAACTCACGTTTGCCGTATCTCTTCTGATGAAATTTCCGGCAACGTAGGAGTTCCCACTCTTTATTTGTTGGGTAAATTGCAGCACCGCCCGCCCAATGTATTGGTCGCAATCGGCCTTTACCAACCCCGAAATAACATTGGTGGTTGTATCCGAAAAATTGACGTGTTGAATCGCCGTTTCTACTCCTATCCCCATACCGACATCCACGATGGAGTCTGCTTTGACGAAGAAGTGATTTTTGTATCTTGGAATGACTTTATAGTAGCCTTGCTCGTTGAGGGTAATAGAGTATTTGCCATCAGCCCCCGTTTTGAAGGCTCCGGCAATGATGGAATCAGCTTCGGCGTAGGTAAAGAGATTGGCGTTGTTATAAACACCCTTATAAACCTTGAAAGCCACATCTTTCAATGCCATGGAATCAGGATTTGAAACACTTGCATCGGTGCAAGTAGTGCAGATTTGGTTTATCTTCCCCTCGACACTAAATACGGTTAAATCTTTAAAGTTAGCCGTTTGGGTTTTTACGTTGTTGGTGAGTATTTTATCAAGCGAGGCAAAATCAAACACGTGGTCGCCTTTTGAGGGGCTCACTACAAAAGTTGCTTGTGCCCCAGTCACTTCGGGGCCAAAGTACAACCCTTCCAGGGTGTAGGTTCCGTCGCTAGCCGTTACGGTAGAATATTCTTTATTCGCCAAACCACCGGGTACGGCTTGCACTCGCCGAGCCGTGATGGTCACGCCCGCCACGGGTGCTCCCTTATCACTGGTAACGGTGCCGCTGATTACACCGCTCGGATCTTGAACGGCAACCGTAACTTCATTTGAATAAGCATAGATATCGTCTTCGAGGCCAGGACAACTACTATTCGTTGTTCTGCGGTAGATAGCTGTTTCTATTAATTCAGGCATGACGTAGTTTAACGTGTTCTCGGTTGGAGTTATGGGCTGAAAACTACTTTGTCCAACTTTTTTCTCCCAAGAATACACCGGAGCGGGTTGAGCCACACCGGGCGAGCTGGAGATGAGGAACTGCTGATATTCCTGCGGTAACGGTACTGTGGTAGATGCTCCTATGGTTCCGCCAGAAGTTACATTGGCAGGGCGTGCCGTAACCGTAACCACGTTGCTATAAGCGGTGTTACCTCCGGCAGTTGCAGCTCTTCTGAAAAGAACGATGCTATAATTTTCCATTTTGCCCGTTTTACTCTGACTTCCTGTTTCATCAGTATCACCAATACTAAACCAACTCGCTCCGTTATTATTGCTTCGTTGCCAGTTGTACGTAATAGGAAAATCCAAGCTTGATGAAGCAAAAGTCAAGTTAGGAATCCAATCAATATTAGGGCTATTGGAATTTGTTCCCGGACACTCCTGACGGGTTGTTACCAATGTGAAAGGAGATTCGGCATCCAGCGTAATTTGACCCGGATTGGGAAGTAAATCCGAATAAGTAAGGTAAAGGCCAAAATCACCTACATCGCTTGCCGATTTCCCTTCAACCACCACAATATAAGTTCCGGCTACTAACTCTTTAACGATTCTACTGTAAATTCCACTTCCGTTATCATCATGTGCTATTACCGATGTACCACTACTATTAAGCAGGTGTAAATGGGTGTCAAAATCTGTATTATATTGCGTGGTGAGCGTAACTGTCATTGCGTGTGGAACCACAAATTTATACGTTACGGTTCTTCCATCATTAAAAAAACCACCGTTCCAATCGTCGAAATAACCTAAATTAGCGTTTGCCCCTACCGGTGCTCCTCTGTTAGAGTTTTTGTTGTATTTTGAAGTTCCGGGAGTTAAAGTTCCAAAATCTAATGGGCTATCCCAGCGACCATTGGTGTATCTCCACCCGTACCGCATTTTAAATTTAGAATTATTGCCAGGTATATCAATAGTTGCTAAATTCCAATTTGACGACGTACCTGATTTACCGTTATAATAGTTCGACCACCATGCTTGAGCATCATCCGTGCAGTAGTCTTGACCGCAGTTAATTAATTGACATCGTGCGTTATTTGTTGGTTCGTCCCAATCAGTTTCCCAACTCATTACTGACCAATCAAATCTGCCCGTTGAGCTATTAGTAATCAAACCCATACTATTGTACGGGTACTCGTCCCCCCATACATCTACCAAAGTAGGTGGGTTTGCAATACAAGCAATATTAGAATTCAACAAAACCAAATGGCTGGTACTGTACGCGGTATTCAAAAGAAGGGTAGCTGCATTATCTGTATCCTCAGCAATTTTACCAATGAATGTAGGATTGGACCCGCCACCGGCAGTTTCAGCACTAATCCGACCGTAGCCTTGAAAAAGTATTGCTTGCATATTGATATTACCATTGGTAACGTCCTGCTGTTGTGCAAAGAGCTGGTTAAAATGGGATTCGGTAAACAGTAGTAGGAGTATTATCCCTAATGTTCTGAATAGTAGATTTTTTTTCATATCAATGAAGTGTTAAAGGTTGAGATAGGTATAATTGGAAGATGCTTGGAACCAGGCTATTTGTTCTGGTTTTATTTCGCTGAATATTTTAAGAGTTTTCATGGCATTTAGCTTTTATAGTGAGAATTAGATAGGTTAGGATATTGGTTGATAAGCACAGCTTTGCGGCGGCGGGGAATCAGGATTTCCGTATTGTTTTTGAGGTGAATGTAAACTCCATCTTCCCTTTCGGTAATACCAGAAATAAATGCTCTGTTGACGAGATTCGAACGGTCAATTCGCACGAAAGAATTTCTGGCAAAAAGTGTTTCAAATACCTTGAGGTTATAACTTGAAATGAGCCGCTTACCACCCACTAAATTCAGGATGGTATAATTAGAAGATGCCTTTAAATGGAAGATGTTCTTGCTGCTTAAGTCTAGTAAGATTTTGGGTTTCTTCATTTCACTGATGGCTTTTTTTGCATTTTGCCAAATACTAAAAACAAAAACAAAAAAACAAAAAATAAGGGTAGACAAAAGGTAGACAAGACAAAAAAGGCTCCGTACGTGTGCACAGAACCACTTTTGAGGTGTTAAACGAGAAGTAAATTAGGTAAATTTTGAGGTATTAAACGAGAAGCAGATTAGATAAAGGAAATTAAATACGCTTGAATATCTTCTTCAGACTCTAATTTTAATTTTTTACGAAGGCGATAACGGGCTTTTTTAATACCCGCATCTGAGATGTTGAGCGTGTCGGCAATGTCTTTCGAAGAGAGGCTCATTTTAAGAAGTGAAATTAGCCTGATTTCACTTTTGCTGAATGAGCCATAAGTAGCGGTCAGCTTATCTAAGAAGCCTTGGTTCAGGTTACTAAACTCCGTTGCAAATTTCTCCCATTGTTCGTCGTCCTGCACGTCCCGTTTGATTAGTCGGGAAATCCGGGTTGACGCTTTATTAACGGAGCTATCCACGTTTCCTTTGAGTACGCTTACCTCCGCTTCAAGTGATTGCAGAAATTCGTTTTTGCGGGCAAGTTGTAATATTTTTGCGGTCAATTCTTTTTGCTTATGCTCAATTTCCAGTTCGGCATTCCGCAGTTTCTCGTTTTCGATAGCTTTCTCTTTTTCTCCCAGCTCTTTTTCACGTTTACGGCGTTGAAGCTGATATAAGATGATAATCGTGGCAATAATGGAAAGTAATAGTAAACCTACCACCAAGGCTATTGTTTGCAGACGGCTCAGCTCGGCATTGGCATTCAACACCTTTATCTGAGCATCTTTTTTTACGGTCTCAAACTTGGCATCCATCTCGGCAATGATGTTCGTCTTTTGGATAGAAAGGAGGCTGTCTTCAATTGCTTTGCTGTGCTCGTAATTCGCCAGAGCATCTTCAAAAAGGCCTGCTTTTTTTTGAGCAAAATATAAAGCGGCGTAGGCGTTTATTCTGCGGTGGTCGTCGTCAACTTCTTCCGCAATTGCCACCGCCATTTTTGCGTATTCGATGGCTTTTGCGTATTCTTTTTTACCCGTATAGTTATACGATATATTGCGGTAGGCGTGTTCCATACTGGTGCGGATACCGTTTTTTTCGTAAATTCGGATGGCATCGTTCAGTAATTCAATTGCCCGGTCGTAGTGTTTATAATAATCAAGATAGATTTGGGAAAGATTGGCGTTGAGAATGCCGATGCTGTAACTTTCGATACCCGCTTTTTTGGCAAGTAAAATACCTTTTAAATAAGCCTTTTCGGCTTTTTTGAAATCTTTTAAGTCCCGGTGAATAATGCCAATATTAGAATAAACCCGCAATAGTCCAATGGTATCTTTTATGGATTCATAAAGTTTTAGCGAGCGGTTTTCGTAAAGTAGTGCTTTCTGCAAATACGCGGTTACTTTCGCTTTCTCCCCGCCTTGTCTTTTGTAAATAAGCCCTAAAGAGTTATAGGTATTTGCCAAACCTAAGGTATCTTTTGTTTTTTCATAAAGCGAAATCGCCTGCTCGTATTCTTTAATTCCTTTAATTGGCTGTCCGGTGTTATTGAAATAATTGCCTTGGTTCAGGTAATGCCTTGCGGTGAGTTTATCGTCTTTTAATTCAGCAACAAGACGTTTGGAAATAGCTAAGTACTTAGCATTCGAATCAATGTTAACCCGATTATAATGCTTACTGATTTGAACAGCCGCAGAGGTGCGAACCCTCAATTTGCTCGTAGTGCTAAATATATTTTTAAGCGAATCCGCATTGATTTCTTCCTGAGCAACGGCAGCGTAATTCATTAAAAATAAAAAGACAGTTAGTATCCTCATAGTCAATTTGGTGAAGGATATATCATTTAGATGTAGTAGTATATTCCCGGATTCGCTTAAGAGAGCGTTGGAAGTGCGTATCAATCTCAGATTTTAAATTCGTGAATTCTTTTTCAACATCGGCGTTTCGACGATTATTTTCTTTGATTTTTTTTAACTTATCTGTCAATTTCTCTTCATTCATGAAAGCTGTCTTCTTCGTTTGGAAGCCAAGTTAACTCAGAAGGGCATAAAACGTAAATAATAGGGGTAGACAAAAAGTGGACAAGTACAAAAAAGCCCTCCTACGTATGTATAAGAGGGCATTTAAAAGAATTTATATGATACAAATTGATGCTACTCGCTCCGCAAACTCTCAACCGGATTCGCCAACGCCGCTTTTATGGCTTGAAAGCAGATAGTAAAAAAAGAGATTATTAACGCAGTAACGCACGCCAGCGTTATAATTTGTGGGGTATTGTCAATGCGGTAGGCATAATCCGAAAGCCATTCACGCATAAAATACCACGCAACCGGAACGCTGATAAAAAATGAAAGCAGAATCAACCTTAAAAAGTCTGCGGAAATCAGCCGCACGATTTCAGAAACCGAAGCTCCGAGTACTTTGCGTAAACCGATTTCTTTTACCCGTTGATTTGTAGATAAATGCGTCAGTGTAGCAATGAGTAAGCACACGCCCAAACCGAATTGTACAACTACCAACGCCCGATTGAAAATTCCCAACCGCATGGATTTCTGTTTGTTGTACAAAACTTCCACCGGATTCAGGTTAAATAATACATACGCCGGATAAGTACTTGTTAAGAAAAGTAGTGAAATAAACGTTACTAAAATACCGACTAATAAATTGACTGAAAGTAGATTAGAAACAGAGAACTGTTTGTCCAAAAGCTCATTTACAAACGGTAAAATAAGAAACAAACCTATTACAGCGACTAAAAACGATAACACACAAACTAAAAACGTTTCCGTAACAAAGTGCTTCGCAATGTCAGCTTTACTTCCGCCCGGAACTTGACGAACTCCCACCTCTTTCGCTCGTTTTAGAGAACTGGCAATGCTGATATTGATAAAATTAATTCCCGCCATTAGCAGGATAAAAATGGCGATGCCCATGAAAAAAGAAGAGTAAATTAGGCTGCTGCCGTTCATAATTCCCGTCTCGTTGTTTCCCCCACCTTCAAGCAGCGGGTTGAGGTGAATATCCGTCATCGATTGCAGCCCGTAACTTATCTCGGGAGCAAAACCGTACTCGCTTTGGCTTTGAGCAAGTTACTCTTTGGCAAGGCTTTCAAAAGCTAGGTTAAATTTTCTTTCTATGGCAAGTAAATCGGTGTTGGACTATAAAACGAGGAACGTTCCTAAGTAGGCATTAAACCAACTAGTATCGGTGAATGAAAGCCCAAAAAATCAAACGCAAAGGACTTCTCATTGGCGGTTACGTCATTATAAATCCGCCACCCCACCCGAACGTAATCCTGAATTTCGGGAACAGCAGCCGAGAATACCGCTCTTTATACTTACCCCGTTCCGTCAATTGCTTCGGCTTCGTCGCCTTTATTTTGAGAAACCGTAGTTACAATTCGGTAAATATTCGGGTTATTTTCGTGAAACGTATCGAAGTTGTGTTCGTCATTCCAAAACAACAAAGCCAGCAAAACGCAGATAATCACCGTTGACAAGCCAACAATGTTTATTGAGCTATAAACTTTATTCTTGAATAAAGTCCGACGGGCAATTTTGAGGTAATTTTTGAACATTGGGTTTCTTTTTCAGATAGCAATGTACAAAGTCTGAAATTTTAAGGAGTTGGGGAAATGGTTATTGCAGGAGTTTGGGGAAAGTTTTTACACTAATTTACATACCTTTTTTCTAAAGGCCCGCAGAATTTAATTGGTACCAACCTCAGACAGCCTTCCGTTCAGGTATTTGTGGAGAATGCTTGTAATAAATGTTTGGTAGGGAATACCTTCCTCAAAAGCCCTTCTTTGTAATCCTTTTAAGTCATTTTCACTAATTCGGAGAGAAATTTTCTGACTTTTCTTCAGCTGATTTTTTGCAATTGCTATATAATCTGTTCCATCAGAAACAGCTTCCCATTCTCCATTTTCAATTGAAGTTAATAGCTCTAATTCATCTTTTTCTTTCATCGGAATATTTTTCGGTGAGTTTGCGGCTTGGAATAATTGATTTCAGAAAATACTTATCGTCGTCTTCTACAAAGGATATATAGTGAACATAACCGTTAATTCTAACGACAAGTATCTTCTGATTAGGATATTTTTCAGCGTTTGGATGTTTTAGTTCAGCTAAAAAGTCGCCGTTTGAAATGTGAAATAATACGTCTTCAAAAGAAATTCCTCTTGAGGCTATCAATTCAACATTCTTTTCCTCGTTCCATTCGAAGCGTTTCATAGTTTAAACTAATGTATGGACAATGTCAATACATTTTCAATTATCCGCCTCCTTCCTCACGTCCAAAATTCGTTGTAACCACGCTCTTTTATCACTTTCGTCATCTTGCTTGTCTTTTTCCGTGAATTTTACAGCCTTCAAACCGGTCAGATCGGGTTGTCCAGCATCTACCCACGCGGTGTACCAAAAATCAGCAATCATTTTTACTGACGCTTTCATTTGTCGCTCCACTTGACGGTCAAGCATGTCGTGGTATTTTTTTGAGAACGGACGGGAGTAATTTCGAATCGTAATATTATTCCGTTCTTCCACCGTGAATTTCTGATCGGCGGGAAGTTTTTGTGTTAATTCCCGTTCAAATATCAGTACTGAATCTAACGCCGCATGAGCGTCTAAAACTGCTTGCCACGAGCGTTCGAGCGGCTTTTCTACGTAGTCAGCTTGACCGATTAATAAATCGTAATCATCTGAATAGAGTTCGGGCAAACGGGATTCCCAAAAACCGTGAATCCCGACTTGATTGGTCATTTGTCCGTTATAATTTTCTGTGGTGTGCAGCGGCACGTTGGCATCCGCAATGTAATGCCCAATATCTGCCGAGAGCATCAAAATTCGTCGGACATCCCGCTCTAAAAACGCTTGTTCAAGGCGGTATTTCATCGTCGCAATGTGCCACGGTACAATTCCGTAGGCTTGCAGCGTGTCTTCGGTGTATTTCTCAACGGCTTGATCCCAACGTAATGTCGCCAAATCTTTCTGAACTGAATCGGGATAAATATCTAAATCAATGTAATGTCTTGGGGCTTCACCATCCACGGCATAACGGCGGCGATCGGGATTGACCGCATTTTCTGTCAAAAAATCAATATTCGCTTTATACAATCCAATCATTTCGGGCGGTAGCGAAAAAACTGCTAACCGATTGATTTTACGATGTGCGTAAAAGCCCCACGGCAACGTAGCCGAAACAAAAACGTAGGAAGAAATAATTAAAATGCTGAGTCGTCGGACGTTCATTTTCGATATAATTACGCTGCTTTCACGGGTTTACGCTATATGGAGTACAAATTAGCAGGATTCGTTGAGGAATGAAAATAAACTATAATAACCGTCGCTTTCGTCTGGTTCAAAATACCGAGAATGGAGAAACATCCGCCGAAACGGAGTTTCATTATTTACAAAAAGGAAATATTGTAACCGGAACGTACAACGGCGGCGATATTGTCTTGGGAAATTCAATTGCCGTTGTGAACGAAGGCGGAGTTTTAGACATGCGGTATCAGCAAGTCAACAAAAACGGTGAGTTAATGACCGGAATCTGCCAATCAACGCCCGAAACTTCATCAAACGGGAAAATCAGGCTTCACGAAAAATGGCAATGGACTTCCAGCAATAAATCAAGCGGCGAGTTGGTGATTGAAGAGGTTTAAAGCGAGTATGAACTAAGCAGGTATTCAACTTAAATTCGTGTTTTGAGAAAACTAAAGCAACATGACGGCTATAAATATAACAGCCTATACCGAAAATTCCGAGCAAATCGAGGCAGTAAAGGCGGTAATCAAGGCTTTCAAAATTGACTATAAAATCACTAATGTAGAAGAGCGTGAAAGTATTTACAAACCGGAGTTTATAGAAATGATTAAGCAAGGCGAGAAAGATTTAGCCGAAGGAAAAGGTATTTCAATGACTATGGAGGAACTGGAAAAACTGTACAGTTAATTTATACTCCTAAAGCTAAAGACGATTTAGACTTTTGGGTCAATACAGGTAACAAACCAATTCTAAAGAAAATATTAAAATTGATAAAATCTATTCAGAAGAATCCTTTCGAAGGAATTGGAAAACCCGAAACTCTGAAATATGACTTAGCTGGTTATTGGTCTCGTAGAATTACTCAAGACCATCGATTTGTTTAGAAATTGAAGAAAAAAAACTCACCATTTCTTCACTCAAAAGGCATTATGAATAGTTGCTAATACTCAGTAGAGAAATAGTCAACTTCTAAACCTTCAGCAACTCATCTTATCAACTCGTCGCTGATGACGGCCGCCTTCAAATTCGGTTTTAAGGAAAGTTTTTACGCATTCTAACGCCTCTTCTTCGCTGATGAAACGGGCTGGAAGACAAATAACATTGGCGTTGTTATGCATTCTAATAAGTTCGGCAACTTCGGTGTTCCAAACCAATCCGGCACGAACTCCTTGGTGTTTATTTGCCGTCATGCAGACGCCATTTCCGCTTCCACAAATCAATATTCCGAAATCGTGTTCGTCGTTTTCGATAGCTGTGGCCAACGGGTGAGCAGAATCAGGATAGTCCATAGAATCAGCACTGTATGAACCAAAATCAGCAGTTGCGTAATTTTGTTCCTGTAACCAATGAAGGATAAATTTTTTGTGATCAAATCCGGCGTGGTCTCCTCCGATGGCAATTCGTAAATTCATTTCTAAATTAAGTTATCGTGTTTGGAATGATTGTTTATCAGAAAAAAGCATAAACTTTACCTCACAAATATACGTTCAATATATCCGTATGTTCATAGATTTCATAGCAAATTATATACTCTTCACGTAACAAACGAAATGGAAACACCGAACGATAGTGTCAACGCAGACGATTTAATTATAAAAGAAGCGTTTACTGAAAAGAACTGGAACGAGATTCAGAGCCAGGATTCATGGCAGATTTTCAAAGCAATGTCTGAGTTTGTGGAAGGCTTTGATAAGTTAGGAAAAATTGGACCGAGTGTTTCCATTTTTGGCTCAGCAAGAACAAAGCCCGACAATAAATATTACGGAATGTCAGTTGAGATTGCCGAAAAACTGGTTGGGAAAGGTTACGGAGTTATCACGGGTGGCGGGCCTGGTATCATGGAGGCCGGAAACAAAGGTGCCCAACAAGCGAACGGAAAGTCAATCGGTTTGAATATTGTGTTGCCGTTTGAGCAGGTTCCTAATCAATACGTTGACTTAGATAAAAGCATTAATTTTGATTATTTCTTCGCTCGCAAAGTATGTTTTGTGAAGTATTCGCAGGGATTTATCGTAATGCCGGGTGGTTTCGGAACGATGGACGAACTGTTTGAATCATTGACGCTTATTCAAACCAAAAAAATTGGCCGTTTCCCGATTGTCTTGGTTGGGACTGAATTTTGGGGCGGATTACTCGACTGGATAAAAGACGTAATGCTCGGTATGGAAAATAACATCGGACCCGATGATATGAACCTCATTAAACTGGTTGATACTCCCGACGAAGCAATTCATGTAATCGAGGATTTCTACAACAAATACCTCTTGAAACCAAACTTCTAAGAATCGA
Source organism: Spirosomataceae bacterium (assembly GCA_047630355.1). Lineage (GTDB taxonomy): Bacteria > Bacteroidota > Bacteroidia > Cytophagales > Spirosomataceae > JANQUM01. The sequence continues at coordinate 14,879 of JBLHXN010000033.1, forward strand.
TTTTTCTTCAAATTTATGGAATACCTTGGTTATTTTCTGGCTCTTTTCATCGGGGTCACGCTCGGTACCATTGGAGCCGGCGGAGCTATTCTGACCATTACGGTGCTGGTTTATATTCTCGGCTTCTCTCCCATCGAAGCAACTACTTATTCACTCGTAATTGTTGGGATATCAGCATTTGTTGGCTCAATTGACTATTTCCGCAAAGGATTAGTAGATCTGAAGAAAGGGCTTTTCTTTTCGTTCCCAGCATTCGTGATGGTGTTTATCATGCGAAAATATGTACTTCCCTCTTTACCAGAAGTCATTTATCAAAGCAGCTCGTTTACACTTTCAAAAGATTTGCTGGTCATGGTTATTTTTGCTCTGCTGATGATTGGGGCTTCTTACTCCATGATTGTGAGCCGCAAAAGAGCCATTGAGCTTACCAAGCAAGACGTGAATTATTGGTTGATATTTATAGAAGGTTTGATTGTGGGAGCTCTAACGGGCTTCGTGGGAGCTGGCGGCGGTTTTATGATTATTCCGGCGTTGGTATTATTCGCAAAACTACCGATGAAAAAAGCCGTCGGGACTTCGTTAGTGATTATTACCATCAACTCGGCGTTTGGTGCCATCGGTGATTTTTCGGCGGGGGTTGAAATGGACTGGGATTTTCTTGTAAAATTTGTCGGGTTCACGACAATAGGCGTACTACTTGGCGGTAGATTTTCTAAATCAATTGACGGTGAGCGTCTAAAACCAGCCTTCGGTTGGTTTGTATTGACAATGGGCGTTTGGATACTGATAAAAGAAACACTTCTATGACGCAAATCATCGGATAACCGACTACAATTCGCGACCTTTGTGTACTGCCTAACATAATTCGAACTATCCGTATGAATAACATTGTAGCCGCTCTAAAAACCAAATGCCCTCGCTGCCACGCAGGGAATCTATTTCTAAAAGACAATCCGTACGCTTGGGGTGATATGATGACAATGCATACGCATTGCTCGCACTGTGGCATACGTTATGAGCGGGAAGCAGGTTTTTTTTACGGAGCTATGTACATTAGTTACGCCATAAATATCGCCTTGTTTGTAACTGCTACCGTCGGGTATTATTTATTCCTGAAACCGTTTGTTAACTGGAAGTGGTACATACTTAGTTATGTGGCTTTGACAATAATGCTTAGTCCCGTTATTTTTCGGTTATCCCGCTCTATTTGGTTATCAATCATGACGAAATACGACCCCGAAAAAAGAAGTGTAATCTAATTTTGGATGTTTGTCGCGATAGCTATCGGGATAATGCTCGATTTTGGGGAAATTTAATATAGCTCCTGCCTTCTAACTACCTAATTCCTAGCAGCAAAATGTCTCACAAACTTCCCCTTCCGATTGATAAAAACAAAGCCGACGCCATGATGGCGTTCAGCCGTTTACTCAACATTATGGACGAACTGCGGGAACAATGCCCGTGGGATAAAAAGCAAACCACCGAAAGCCTGCGTCATTTAACCATTGAGGAAACGTACGAACTTTCGGATGCGATTTTAGAGAACAGCCCCGAAGATATTAGAAAAGAGCTCGGAGATTTAATGTTACACTTAGTCTTTTACGCCCGAATTGGGTCAGAGAACGGTGATTTTGATATTACGGACGTACTCCACGGAATTTGCGAGAAACTGATTTCAAGGCACCCGCATATTTACGGAGATGTAAAAGTAGCGGACGCGGAAGAGGTAAAGAAAAACTGGGAACAGCTTAAATTGAAAGAAGGCAACAAGTCGGTTCTTTCGGGCGTACCCGTTTCGTTACCAGCGTTGGTAAAGTCGATGCGGATTCAGGAAAAAGCCCGTGGCGTGGGTTTCGACTGGGAAGATAAAACCGAAGTCTGGAAAAAAGTAGAAGAAGAAATCTCGGAATTTAAAGAACATTTCAACGTCGAAAATGGCGAAATAACCAACGCAGAAGCCGCCGAAGATGAATTTGGCGACGTACTTTTCTCGTTGGTAAACTACGCCCGCTTTGCCGGAATAAACCCCGAAACAGCGTTAGAACGTACGAACAAAAAGTTTATCAAACGCTTTCAGTACCTCGAAGCAAAAGCGGACGAACTCGGAAAGAAATTACAAGATATGACCCTCGCCGAGATGGACGTGTTCTGGGAAGAGGCAAAAAGAACATAAATCAGCAGAAAACTTCATATCTAAAAACCCACGACTTCATGGAGCCGTGGGTTTTCTTTTATCGTGAACGTTTACCCGTTGTCTCTCTCCCGACAGACAGTATATCCATTAATTAATCAACAAAGATTCTCTACGACGCATCTTGCCGGCAGGAATTCCAAACATCATTTTGAAGCGTCGGCAGAAGTAGGCGGTGTCTTTATAACCTACTTCCGCACCAATGGCACGAATGCTTTTCTTCGAGGTGCGAAGTAAATTTACGGCCGCTTCCATGCGTTGGTATTCGATGTAATCCTGCGGGTTTATTCCCGTTAACATCTTAAAATACTGCCCCACGTAGTCTTCCGAAACGTTGGCTACATTTGCTAGTTGTTTATTCGATAAATCACCGTCGATATTGTCTTTGATATACGTAAAAATATCAATCAACCGCGGATCTTTAAAGTACGTACTGTTAGTAGCTAATTGCTCCACAAACAGTTGATTTTCAAGAATATGCCGAACAATTTCGATAACAATTTCTTCGGTTTTGTTAGCAATCACTCTTCCCCGACCAGGCATATCCGAAACATCTTCAATCAGAATATCTTTTATCAGACGAGCCAGCTTTTCGTTATTCTTTATAAAGAACGGCGGAATGTCCAGAGAATTGAAGAAATTGACCGAATCAAATACCTTCGCTTCAAAAGCAACCAAGCCGATTGAGTTCTTCACCTTTCCGATTTCCTCGGGCTTATAAGTGGCATCAAAGTAATACTCCCGACGAGTCATAAACTCTTCGAAACTAACTTTTTTCGCTTCGCCCGAACCGTACGTAATAGTACTTGCTTTTCCACCCGGGATAAAAAGCAAATCACCAGCTTCAACCTTTTCCTCAACGCTCGAAACCTTTACATCACCGTCGTAAAGAATAAGAATAGTGTTCTCTACGTCGTAGAAGTTTTTGATTTCAACGGGTTGCAAAATGTTTATATGCCGTGATTTTGCAAATTTCACGCCCAGTGATTCTATAATTTTATTATAATCTTCCATGAGTAGTTTGTAATGTCTGTATTTTCGTTTTACCGTAGTATTGTACAAAACTAATAATTAAACGATGACAATCAAAACACATAGGTTGTACTAATGTTCCTTTTGTCACACATTTAACATCAAATATCAAACCATATCTTGAAATAATCTAAATGTAAAGAATGTATTATTCATACACACAGATGTTATTAACTATTAAAAAACTAAGAATTTGCTTTTTTTCAACAAAAAAAGGCTCAAAAGGAGCCTTTTTAGAGTACAATAATAAATTAGATTACTTCAATATTTCGCGGGCAATTACCAGTTTCTGAATTTCAGAAGTGCCTTCGTAAATCTGCGTAATTTTAGCATCACGCATTAATCTTTCTACGTGATATTCTTTTACGTAACCATATCCTCCGTGAACCTGAACAGCTTCTGTAGTTGTCCACATTGCTACGTCAGAGGCGTAAAGCTTTGCCATAGCAGCAGCTTCTACGTAATCTTTTCCTTCGTCTTTCATTCGAGCGGCACGATATACCAATAGCCTAGCGGCTTCAATGCGGGTACGCATATCGGCAAGTTTAAATTGAATAGCTTGGTGGTGGGAAATTGGTTTGCCAAAAGTTTTACGCTCTTTTGAATATTTCACGGCTAACTCGTAAGCTCCCGACGCAATTCCTAACGCCTGAGCCGCAATTCCGATGCGGCCACCGTTTAGCGTAGTCATGGCAAATTTGAAACCAAAGCCATCGTCTCCGATACGATTTTCTTTCGGAACTTTTACATCAGTAAACATTAGTGAATGCGTATCCGACGAACGGATTCCCATCTTTTCTTCCTTTTTGCCAATCACAAACCCGTCAAGACCCTTTTCAACAATTAAACAGTTAATTCCGCGGTGTTTTGCTTCAGCGTTTGTTTGGGCAACTACTAAACATACCTCCGAACTTTCACCGTTTGTAATCCAGTTTTTTGTTCCGTTTACTAAATAATGGTCGCCTTTATCTTCGGCGGTAGTATGCTGTGACGTAGCGTCAGAACCCGCTTCCGGCTCAGAAAGGCAGAACGCTCCGATTATTTCGCCGGTTGCCAAACGGGTCAGGTATTTCTGCTTCTGCTCTTCAGTTCCAAATGTTTCTAAACCCCAACAAACGAGCGAGTTATTTACCGACATAATCACCGAAGCAGACGCATCTACTTTCGAGATTTCTTCCATCGCAATTACGTAGCTGATTGTATCCATTCCGCCTCCGCCGTATTCCGGCGAAACCATCATGCCCATAAAACCGAGCTCACCCATCATTTTCACTTGTTCGGTCGGGAATTTTTCGTGCTTGTCGCGTTCAATTACACCGGGCAACAATTCGTTTTGAGCAAAATCACGAGCGGCTTCCTGAACTGCTAAATGCTCTTCGGTGAGGTTAAAGTTTATTCCTTCTACAATTGCTGATGCCATTTTAGTATGCTGATTATTAATTAGTTATAAAATTGTCTCTACTTGGTTAAACGTAACGGAGAAATGTATTGTTCAAAAGTAAAATATTTGAAAATAGTATGCAAGCATAACATTAATAAAGCTTTTTGAACGATAAATACACAGGTTATGTCGCACCTGCTTTGGATTATAAAACGAAGTTAAATAGCTTTGACTTTCACAGCACCCATAATTTAGTTCTATGTCCCGCATATTTATCCTTCTTCTCGTAGCGAGTATTTTCTCTTGCCGTTCAGCAAAATTACCAAAAAGTGTCACAATCGATACCGAGTTAATGAACAAAGCAGACGAACTCGCCCAACGTTATATCATTACTGACGGTCACGTAGATTTGCCCTACCGTTTGAAAGTCAAAAATTTCCAGTTGGAGCGTGAATACGTTGGCATTCCGGTGCAATCTGAAGACGGAGATTTTGATTTTGTTCGGGCAAAGCAGGGCGGATTAGACGCTCCGTTTATGTCAATTTATATTCCGGCAACTTACGAACCCGAAGGGGCAAAAGCTCTTGCCGATACCTTAATAACGATGGTAAAATGGATTGCCGAAAATAACACCGATAAGTTTATGGTGGCAAAATCACCCGCAGAAGTTCAGACGACGAAAGCAGCGGGAAAAATTGCGTTACCGATGGGAATGGAAAACGGTTCGCCCATTTCAAAACTCGAAGACGTAGCTTATTTCAAAAAGCAGGGCATCAGTTATATAACACTTACGCACTCCAAAGTCAACCAAATCTGTGATTCTTCTTACGATACTACCCGTGTCTGGAACGGCCTCAGCCCATTTGGTTACGAAATAGTTGACGAAATGACGAAGCAAGGAATCATGATTGACATTTCGCACGTGTCAGACAGTACTTTCTGGGATGTAGTAAAAGTTTCGCCCGTTCCGGTAATTGCCTCGCACTCTTCGGCTCGTAAATTTACGCTCGGTTTTGAACGAAATATGGCGGACGATATGATTCAGGAAATGAAAGTCAATAACGGCGTTATTATGATAAACTTCGGTTCTACTTTTCTGGATGGCGAAGTAGCGATAAAACGCAAGGAGATGCAGGCAAAGCTCGGTGCCGTATTAGCGAAAGAAGGATTAACCTTCCGTGATGATGCTGCCAAACCATTTATCGAGAAATTTCTGAAAACTAACCCAATGGCGTTTGCCGATATTGAAATCGTTGCTGATCACATTGACCACGTTGTGAAATTAGCAGGAATTGACCACGTTGGATTCGGCTCTGATTTTGACGGCGTGGGTGATAGCTTACCGACCGGATTAAAAGACGTAGCCGATTATCCGAACCTAATCTACACGCTGCTTGTACGTGGTTATTCAGAAAGCGACATTGAGAAAGTTTGCTCGGGAAACCTATTCCGGGTTTGGAACGAAGTAATTGCTTACGCCGAAACACATTAATAATAAATAAACCTATGAGGTTTGAAGGCGAATGCTTGCAGATCTTATAGGTTTTGTATTTCAAATTAGGCAACCACCTTAATTCCCTTTAAAACCTCTTCCACTTCCAGCAACGAGTTATACAATTGCTCGTAAGATTCAATAATAAAGTATTGCCTCTGAAATTCGTCAATTTTAACTTCGGTTTGCATGATTTCAGCAACGTTGTAGTTTATCCGTTTCGGAACGTCGCTGAATAGACTATATTGACTTTCTCCGCTTGAAGAAAGGATTCCGCCACCGTAAATTTTCACTTTCCCGCCTTCCCGAATTAACCCGAATTCTACCGTGTACCAATAGAGCCGCTGGAGTTGTGAAGTGGCTTCTTCGTCTTCAATATATTTCAGGGCAATTTTACTGAGTTTCGCCAGAAAGTCGCAGAAAGCCTGATTTGTCAACAACGGAACGTGTCCGAATGTATCGTGAAACATGTCAGGTTCTTCTAAATAATCGAGTTGCTTTTCGGTGCGTAGCCAGGTTGATGAAGGAAATTTCCGATTTGCCATTAGTTTAAAGAAATCTTCGACCGGAATCAACCCTGGAACTACCACTACTTCCCAACCCGTTATTTCCCGCAAGCAAGGGTTCAACTCAGTTATAAAGTTCGGAATGCGTTCTGAGGTGAGTCCCGCCAGTTCAACTCCTTCGATATAGGCTTCACTTGCCAAGTCGGGTAATTGGTTTATTTGACGGTCGAAAAGCAATGCCCACACGTATTGATCATGTTTGGTATAATTTTCGTAAGCTTGAATAGATAAGTCGGTCATTTAATGGTTGTCTTGACAATAATTGTTACACTAAATTATTGCAACGTTTTCATAAAATCAATTAATTACGTTCTTTTTAAAAAAGAAAGTGTTGTCTAACTGAGAAGTACCCAAAAACCGTTTGGTTTACGTCATTGTTTATAACCCAAAAATATATGTTTGTAGAAGCTATCGAATCTGTTGATAAATTTACCCGACCTATTTATAGCCTGACCCGCACGTACGGTGGCACGATTTCGGGAGGTACAGGAACCATGTTTTTTGTGAACGATGAAGGCGTGGCTGTTACCTGTAAACACATTGCCCAACTCATTATTCAGGCAAATCAGGTAAACGAAACGTACGCCAAATTTTCTCAGGAACGAAAAAACCTGAAACAAGGTGGAAAATACTGGGAAGCCCTCGCCGAATTGGAAGCAAGGTACAATTACACGCCCAACTCACTCATTCAGATAAAATTGAATTACTTTAAAGCGTTTGATACCATCAGTACCATGCAACTCCATTTGCACGGAACACTCGATTTAGCAATTATCGAATTTCAGGGTTTTAAAGAAAAACGGTACAGCTCTCACGCCGAGTTTGTAAGCAATAAGGATTTGGTAAAACAAGGACGCTACCTCTGCCGCTTGGGTTATCCATTTCCCGAATTCACGAACTACCAATTGAACAAACAAACCGACGATATTGAATGGACAGAAACCGGAAATCCGAACACGCCCCGCTTCCCGATTGACGGCATTATTACACGTTTTGTGGGTGACGGAAAACAAGTTGTTTCGATTGAAATGAGTACGCCGGGCTTGCGTGGACAAAGCGGCGGACCACTTTTTGATACCGATGGCAAAATTTACGGAATGCAATTCCTGACAAGTCATTACCATCTCGGTTTTGACATGCAGGAAAAGGAAGTGATGATAAACGGCGTTCCGACAAATATCTCGAATTACCCGTTTCTGCACGTCGGGTGGTGCGTACACGTTGATAGGATTCGCGATTTTTTGGACGAAAAGAAAATCACCTACTTTAATTCCTGAATCACGAAACCTACTGCACCTTCTCCACAAGTTTCTCCAACGGATAAGGCAAATAAGCACTAATATCCGCTCCGTAGCGGTGGAGTTCCCGCACGATGGTTGAGCTGATTGGGGCGTAATTCGGTGAGGTAATCAGGAATACCGTTTCGAGCCCTTCAACTAACTGACGATTTACTTGCGAAATCGTGTTTTCATATTCAAAATCCGTCGTGTTACGTAAACCACGGAGAATAAAATTTGCTCCTTGTTCCACGGCGATATCGGCGGTGAGGTCATCGTACTGAACTACTTTCACGCGGGGGTCATCGTTAAAAGCTCCGCGAATTATCTCTTCCATTATTTCTAACGAGAAATAACGTTTCTTAGAGGTATTCGTACCAATTCCGATAATAATTTCGTCAAAAAACTTTAATCCACGCTCCACAATATCGGCGTGACCTTTCGTGAATGGATCAAAAGAACCAGGGAAAAATGCAACGCGTTTGCTCATAATTTGATGGTCGGAATAGTTTATACGTAAATATTGAAGAATAATTGCTTAAAACCAAAAGTGCTCCATTTGTGCAAGCAGGTTTTTGATTAGAATTCGTTATGACTTTTGAATATGCGAAATAAACCAACGCACTCATTACGTTATGAATCGGGTTGAAAAATGGCAAATAATAGAACGTTTTTTTTCGTATATCAATTACAATAACAGATCGATTTTTGGCTTCGATTATCATTTCTCGATTTTATAAACCAATTTTGCACTCCAAAATCGTGTATTTACGGTCAGTATTATTTCTGTGAATATCACCGTCCCAAAGATTTTATAGAAGATTATGTCAAACGAAGTTATATTTTTTACCTGTTTCGCCCTTTTTGTAGTTTTTGTGATGCTACTCGATTTAGGAGCATTTTCAAAAAATGCCTCACACGTAGTAAAATTCAAGGAAGCCGCCATTTGGAGTACCGTCTGGGTAGCTTTAGCGGTAGGATTTTATTTCTTTTTGCGTCAATACGGTTATTTCATTCACGATGTTAGTACGCCAGAAGCTTTAGAAGCCGTGCGTGCGAAATACTATGAAACACTAATGTTGCCGGATAATTACACGGCCGCCTTGCAAAAATTTGAGGCAAATATGGCACTCGAATATATTACAGGCTATTTAGTTGAGTACTCACTTTCTGTGGATAATATTTTTGTCTTTATCTTGATATTTAACTCATTCGGAGTGCGAGAACGGCATTACAAAAAAGTACTTGTTTGGGGTATTTTGGGTTCTATCGTACTGCGGTTTATATTCATCTTTTTAGGGGCGGCACTCATTCAGCAATTCGGATGGATATTGTACGTTTTCGGTGCCTTCTTAGCTTACACAGGATTAAAAATTCTTTTCACCAAAGACGAAGAAGAAGAGATTGACACAAAAAATCATCCGGCAGTAAAGGTTACCTCTCGTTTCTTCAATGTTTACGAAAAGTACGTTGCCGATCATTTTTTCATAAAGAACAAGTACAAGAATAATAAGCTTTACGTCACGCCGCTTTTTGTGGTTATTATCGTAATTGCGTTTACAGATGTCATCTTTGCCGTTGATTCTATTCCCGCTATTTTCTCAATTACTAAAGATCCGTACATTGTCTTCTTCTCGAACGTTTTTGCCATTATGGGGCTACGCTCAATGTTCTTCTTTCTGGTGAATATTATAGATATGTTCGTTTACCTCAAATACGGCTTAGGCGTTTTGCTAACGTTTATTGGCGTAAAAATGCTGGTTCATTCATGGCTCGAAGAGTTAGGATTTACCAACGTACATTCACTATTAATGATTGTCGGGATATTGGCAATCAGTGTAATTGCTTCGCTAATGTTTCCACCGAAAGCGGTTGAAGTAGTGAAATCATGAACCACAACATCCAGAAACTCGCCGAAATTGCCCAAAAACCAGAACGCTTGATTCTCGGGTTAATGTCGGGAACGTCGTTGGATGGACTAGACATTGCTCTTTGTCGGTTTCGGGGAAGTGGCGGTGAAACACGGGTAGAAGTTACGGCATTTGAAACGATGCCTTTTGAGGAAGATTTCAAGGCCGAAATCAGAAAGATTTTTGCGAAACAAACCATTGAATTTGAACAGGTTTGTCTGCTCAATCCGTGGATTGGGATAAAGCACGGCGAACTGATAAACGAATGCCTGAAGAAGTGGCAAATCGAAGCCAGTGACATTGATTGCATTGCATCGCACGGACAAACGGTTTTTCACGCCCCGAAAATGCTACACGGAAAAGCGAAATTCCCGAACGGCACGCTTCAAATTGGCGATGGTGATCATATTGCCGTAAAAACGGGAATTATTACGTTGTCAGATTTCAGACAAAAGCATTGTGCAGCGGGCGGTGAAGGTGCTCCGTTGGCGGTTTATGGCGATTACCTCATTTTTTCTCAGGAAGGCGAAAATCGAATTTTGCTAAATATGGGCGGTATCGCCAATTTTACTCACTTAGCGAAAAATCTGGACACCAACGAAGTCTTTGCCACCGATACCGGAACGGGAAATACTTTGCTTGACGCTTACGTAAAAAAGTACTTCAATTTACCTTACGATGCTGACGCCAAACTGGCAAAACAAGGCGAAGTAAATACTGAATTATTGACTGATTTAAAAGCAAATGATTTTTTCAAAAAGCCTTTCCCGAAAACTACTGGCCCAGAGTTATTCAATTTAGAGTATTTTGAAAATGCCCAACAACGTAGCGAAACGAAAAACTTATCTCACTTCGATGTGTTGGCAACGCTTTGTCGATTCACCGCCGAAACGATTTCGGAGGCAATTTTATCATTCACAAATTCAGACGAAACCTATACCATTTACGGAAGCGGCGGCGGCGTACATAACCCGCTGATCATGGAATTCATCTCCGAGCTACTCCCCGATTTTGCATTAAAAACAACGGATGATTTAGGAATATCCAGCGATGCTAAAGAAGCCGTTCTGTTTGCGACCCTCGCCAACGAAGCCTTAGCGGGCGGAAATACTAATTTCGGCTCTCGCAAAGGTGTACCAAGCGTAAGTATGGGAAAGGTAAGTTTTGCGGGGTGATTCTCAAACGGTCTTCGAGAACATATTTTCGCTTTTATTTCCGATTAAGCATTCATCGAAATACATGCAAATATTCCGTAAATAACTATGACCGAGTTCAGTGACTTCCAAGCTATTTTCTCCAAGTTTTATCAAGCCGTCAAGTTCTAATTCTTCTAATTGATTTTTGGTATATTCGCTTATTTTTCCGTTTTGCCATTCAGCTTCGCCGTTACACATAATGTCGGCAATAATTTGACGAACAAAAAGCTCTTTTTCGGTTGATTTATGACCTTTCAGGATTGGTAAGTTTCCGCCGTTAATTAGCATTTGATACTCCTCCACGTTCTTCACGTTTTGAGCGTACATACTCCCAGCGTCACTAATTGCAGATGCACCTAGTCCAATAAGCGTATTATTCTGAGTAGTGGTGTAACCCATAAAATTTCGACGCATATTACCTTCTTCAGCTACTTTGAATAGTGTGTCTTCGGGCAAGGCAAAGTGATCCATTCCAAGTTCTGAGTAGCCTGCTTGTTGAAGCATTTTCTTGCCAATTTCGTAGAAGCTATGTTTTTCGTGCCCGGTTGGTAAATTGGCTTCGTCGTAACCACGTTGACCGTTTCCTTTTAGCCACGGCACGTGGGCGTAACTGTAAAAGGCAAGGCGGTCAGGAGCTAATTTCAACGTTTTTTCTATCGTACTTTTTACCGAATCAAACGTTTGAAATGGCAAACCGAAAACCAAATCGTGATTAACAGAAGTATAACCAATTGAGCGTGCCGCTTGCGTAGCAGTTTCGACGGTTTCGAAAGATTGCTCCCGGTGAATGGCTCGTTGTACGTTAATATCATAATCCTGCACGCCAAAACTCACCCGACGAAAACCTACATCGTACAATGTTTTTAATTGAGCGTAGGTGGTATTAACGGGATTTCCTTCCCAGCTAAACTCGTGATCTTTTGCTACGGGAAAATACCGCATAATGCCATCAATGAGGTATTGGAGGTTTTCGTCGTCAAAGAAACTGGGTGATCCGCCGCCTAAATGAATTTCTTCGATTTCTGCGTCAGCGGGTAATATATTGGCATACATCTGCCACTCGTTCAACACGGAATTGATGTACGGGCGTTCGAGAGCGTGATTTTTTGTAATTCGTTTATGGCAAGCACAGAAAGTACAAAGGCTTTCGCAGAAAGGTAAATGAATATAAAGACTAATTCCTTTTGAGTCAGTGGTTCGTTGTCGGATAGACGATTTCCAATCGTACAGCGTGAATTTTTCGGGTTTCCAATGCGGTACGGTTGGGTAAGAAGTGTAGCGTGGACCAGCTACATTATATTTTTCAATCAGGTCGGCAGTTATCATCTTGTCTTTGTGTTTTTTCCAAAATTACGAGCAGATAAGAAGGAAAAGTCTGACGACCGTCATATACAGCAATGACCTTAATTACTTAGCAGAAGAGAATAACTGTTTGCAATGCGTGATAAAGTCAGAGCCTTTTTCTGCGTAAAGCGAAGGAATTTCGCCAGATAAGCCTCTAAAAATCAGCAACATTGCGATCGCGAGATACGAAGCCGGAACGATATATTTCAAGGAGAAAAAACGTTTGTTCTTTACGAAACCAAAGCCCACGCTTGCCAGTAACATCAGCGGTAAAGTGCCTAAGCCAAATAAAAGCATATACATGCCGCCCTGCCAAACCTGCACTTGCATAAATGCTCCCGCTAAAGCAGCGTAAACCATTCCGCAGGGAAGGAGACCATTTACTAAACCGAATGTGTAGTGAAAGATGAAGAAAGGGCGTTTGCCCGTTTTTCCAAACAGGGTAGAAACCCAGGTATTTAAACGAGAATTGAGGGAAACAAAGTGCAGGCTTTTGTTGAAAAGCCAATAGGTAATTAACCCAATGACAATTAGTATTCCAAAACCGATAGAAACCCATTTTTGGGAAACAAAAATAGCAACCTGTTCGCCCACAAAGCCAATCAAAATACCAAGTAATGCGTAAGTTGAAATTCGACCTAAATTATATACCAATCTGCCCGTCAAAAAACGTGTTTTTGAACGGGTTTCTTTTGGCAACAATAGTGTCAAAGGCCCACACATACCAACGCAGTGCAAACTCCCGACAATGCCAAGGATGAAGGCGGTGTAAAGCATTTTGATGAGAATAGAGATATAAAATGTCAGTTCGAGCGGAGTCGAGATGCTACCATTGACGTATTTTGTAATAAGTTAATTATGAGAAAATTACTGTCCGCCTGAGGCTCTCGAAGGCCACCCCAATTTTGGCGATAACCCCATACTTCGTGGGCTTCGAGAGTTCGGGCAACGTTTGCTCAGCCTGACACACTCGACGTCAACTCTTTCGTTAGTTTTGAAACCGAAACACCTTTCTCGAACTGACAAGAACAATTATTTTAATCCAATTTCAAACCTGCACTTTTTGCTCAGTGTAATAGTTCTTCCCGTTTTTTTGCCATTGTACTTTTATTAGCCACAGACCTTTTGCAAGAGATTTTGTGGGAAATTCCTGAACGCCCGCAACGGAAAGTTTTACCGGAAAATCTCGGTCTAATTCAGGATTTGACGGGCGATAAAAAGTTACTTTCCCTTCCGCTCCGGCTGACTCTTTCGTCAAATCAATTCGAAGTGTATTTGTTTTGTCATTTAACTCTACCGTTACCGGATTTTCGAGTTGACGAGTGTTTGAAATATTATCGATACGATCTTGGTACTGAATTTCCTGTTTGTAGTAATCTTCGCTTACCAAGAAGATACCGTTTTGTTTCACACAGGAAATCACGAGTATGACCATAAAGATCACAAACGAACTGTACGCGATGGCTATTTTGTTTCCCCAATTCATATTTTTTTGGTTTGCAGCTATTGGCTTTTAGCCTTCAACTTTGTGAATGATTATAAACTCAATTCGGCCCCAGAAAGGAAGTTGCGATGGTTTCCAGTACTTCGTCGCCTTCTTTTACCTCCAGCACAACGTCCGTTTTACGACCAGTTAGGTTTTCAGGAATTGTTTCGATGAAGAAAACAATGTCTTCGCGTCCGCTTGGTGCAATATCAACGGTTCTTGGTTTTCCCACAAAACGCACGGTAAATCGTTCGTCTTTGGCAGTTACACTAATCGTTTTCGTTTCATTGGTTTTATTAATTAATTGGGCGTTGTACAAATTGGTAATCTTGTCGTCGTTCTCTTGATACAATTGCCCGGGAACCCGCATGACGGTAGTTTCTATCGCAGACCGATTTATCAACAGAACTGCCTCCAAAGCAATGAGAACCACCAAAACGAATGAGTACGCCATGGAACGTTTCGATATCTTGAACGGCTCATTTTTCTCTACCGACTCTACCGAAGCGTACCTAATCAACCCTTTTGGCTTATCAATTTTTACCATCACATCATCGCACGCATCAATGCAAGCAGTGCAGTTTACACATTCCATCTGGATTCCGTTACGGATGTCAATTCCCGTTGGACAAACCTGCACGCACAGGTTGCAGTCGATGCAATCGCCTTTCGGGGCTTCTGGAACAAGTATATCGTTCGCAGATTGGGCGAATGATGATTCGCCCCTACCCGCTGCGTTCTTTTTCAAACGACCTCTTGGCTCGCCACGGATAAAATCATATATAACCGTCATGGTGTCACGGTTCACCAAAACTCCTTGTAAACGACCGTAAGGGCAAATGGCGACGCAAACCTGCTCACGGAGTTTTGCAAAAACGTAGTAAAAAACTACCGTAAATGCCACCAAGGAAGTAAACCCGCTCAGGTTATTCATTGGAGACTGCGTAATAAGTTCTTGTACTCCTTCGATGCCGATTAAATACGCCATCGTGATGTGGGCGATAAAAACCGAAAACACGACGAAAATCAGGTGCTTTAGTCCTTTACGCCAGACTTTGTTAAAATCCCACGGTGCTTCGTCAAATTTCTTTTGCTGACGGGCATCACCTTCGAGCCAATATTCGATTGGTCGGAAAACCATTTCCATAAAAACCGTTTGCGGGCAAAGCCACCCGCACCAAATTCTACCGTAGGTTACGGTAAAAAGAGCTATGAATATCACGAAAATGAGCATTCCGATTCCGAACAATACAAAGTCCTGCGGTAAAAATATTTGTCCGAAGATGATAAATTTCCGGTCAAAAAAATTCATCATTAATAGCGGCTGCCCACCAATTTTGATAAAAGGTCCGCTGATAAAAATAGTCAAGAACCCAATAGTTGCCCAAACTCGTTTGTTGAAGAAATTACCTTTCGGCTTTTTTGGGTACAGCCAAATACGTTTACCGTTTTCATCTACCGTGGCAATACTATCGCGGTATGCTTCCTCATCAATAAATTCTTCTGCTAC
>JBLHXN010000034.1:0-29540 GCA_047630355.1 Spirosomataceae bacterium
ATTGATATTCGCTCTTTTCCGACCGAAATTGAGTCAATGTATGATGACAAATCTGACTATAAAGACCAGTTAAAGTCCTGGACAAAAAAGCTGGATGATATTCAGGAAAAGATGTACGCTCATAATCATTACGGTACACTGGTAATTTTTCAGGCTCTTGATGCTGCCGGAAAAGATAGTACCATCAGGGCAATCTTCAAACAAGTTAATCCGCACGGAACAGTTTTTCACTCTTTCAAGAAGCCCACCTCAATTGAGTTGGAACACGACTTTATGTGGCGGTGTTTTAAGAAACTTCCGGAAAGGGGTAAAATCGGGGTTTTCAATCGTTCGTATTACGAAGAGGTTTTGGTAGCAAAAGTTCACCCTGAGATTGTTACCGACTACCAACTTCTACCGTCAGACCTAACGGATAACTTGGACTTACTTTTCAAAAACCGTTATTCGGATATTAGGAACTTCGAGACTTACCTTAACAATAACGGAATTGAAGTGGTCAAGTTTTTTTTGAACGTTTCTAAGGAGGAACAAGGAAAACGCTTGATTGATCGAATCAAAGAGGAAGATAAGAACTGGAAATTCGAGGAAGGTGATATCAAAGAAAGAGCCTTATTCGGGAAGTACTTAGATGCTTTCGAAATGGCGTTAAATAAGACCTCCACCAAAGACTCTCCGTGGTACGTTATACCCGCTGATGACAAATATAATATGAGGTTGCTAGTCGCTGAGATTTTGCACGACCGCTTGGATGCTCTTCCGATGAGCTTTCCTGAATCTAACGAGAAACGCCAAAAAGAACTCAAGAAGTACATTGAGGTAATTGAAAAGCAAAATTTAGATTAATACCAAGTTATTTTATTCGTTTTAAATCCACTATAAAGTTTTTTTGTGAAAAAAGAAGATTTCTTAACGTTATACACCACAGACACTTTTTTTAAGAATATCAGTCATAAAATTGATAACAATCAGGTTACCCAAATAAATGGCTTGGTAGGAAGTATAGATAGTGTACTTATCGCTTCCTATTTCAAGGAATCAAATAAAACTCAGTTTGTAATTGTTGACGATAAAGAAGATGCCTCTTTTTTATTCAATGATATCAGGCAGTTATTGGGCAAAGATTCGGTGTACCTTTTTCCTTCTTCGTACAAAAAAGCTTACGAGTATAATAGCGTCGAAAACGCCAATGTACTGATGCGTTCGGAGGTTTTGAGCCAATTAACTGAGCAAAAGCCGATAATCATTGTTGCTTTTCCCGAATCAATTGCTGAGAAAGTGGTAAGCAAACAAACGTTTGTCGCTAGTTCTTTAACAATCAGAAAAGGCGAGCAATTAGACGTCAACTTCATTACCGAATTATTAGTAGATCAAGGTTTTCAAAAAACTGATTTCGTCTATGAGCCAGGACAATTCGCGACCCGTGGAGGTATTGTTGATATTTTCTCCTATTCCTACGATAGACCGTACCGTATCGAACTCTTCGGAAACGAAGTTGAAAACCTGCGGATATTCAATCCAGAGACTCAGTTGACAGATTCGTTTACCGAAAAAGTTGTTATCATTCCCCAAATTGAAACAAGGGCAAGTAACGAGAAACGGGAGTTTATTATTGATTTCATTCTTAATAAATTCACTATATGGATAAAAGACGTAAATTTCACAAAAGAAAAACTTGATACTAATTTCGAAACGGTTTCAAAAGTCTTCAACGAAATAACGGATAAAAGTGGAACTGCGGTTGTAAATAAGCCGGAAGAACTCTTCGTTAGTGGGAATACTTTTACAAGCTTTATTGAGAAGCAAAATATCGTAGAGTTCGGGCGACGCTTCTATTATAATAATGTCCCCCGAATTGATTACACTTCAAAACCTCAGCCTTCTTTTAATAAAGAGTTCAATTTATTCATTGACGACATTGAAGAATTACGATCGAAAGGGTTCGTTATTTTTATTTGTTCGGAGTCTAAAAGGCAACTTGCTCAGGTTCGTAAAATTATTGAAGAGTTAAATCCAACTACTGAGTTTGATACAGTTTCGGCATCTTTTCGTGAAGGATTTATTGATTACGAAACGAAAACCTGTTGCTACACAGATCACCAGCTTTTTGAAAAGTATCACTCATATCAGATAAAGGAAAAATACAGTAAGTCGAAGGCTTTAACCGTAAAAGAACTACAATCGCTTCAACCCGGAGATTTTGTTACGCACATTGATTACGGTGTCGGGCGATTTGCGGGAATGGAAACCATTACTTCCAATAACAAGCGGCAAGAGGTAATTCGAATCATATACCGCGATAATGATTTACTTTTTGTCAATATTCACGCTTTACATAAAATAGCGAAATATTCAGGTAAGGAAGGGACGCCGCCCGTGATGAGTAAGCTGGGAAGTGGCGAATGGGAAGCGAAAAAGTCAAAGGTAAAAAAGCAGGTCAAAGACATAGCCGAAGAACTAATAAGCCTTTACGCCAAACGGCGGGAAGTAGAAGGTTTTAAATATTCTCCTGACACTTATTTGCAGATTGAGTTGGAGTCTTCCTTCATGTATAATGATACGCCCGATCAGCGAAAGGCGACCAATGCTATCAAGGAAGATATGGAAAAGCAATACCCGATGGATAGATTAATCTGCGGAGATGTTGGTTTTGGAAAAACCGAGATTGCCATTCGGGCTGCTTTCAAAGCGGTGAATGATAATATGCAAGTAGCGGTCTTAGTTCCGACAACTATTTTGGCAATGCAACACCAAAAAACGTTTAGCAAGCGGTTGGCGAAAATGCCCGTGAACGTTGACTATATCAATCGGTTCAAATCAACGAAACAGATTAATGAAACACTCAAAAAGCTCGAAGAGGGTAAAATCGATATACTAATCGGAACGCACGGTATTCTCGGAAAAAAAGTAAAGTTCAAAAATCTGGGCTTGTTAATAATTGACGAAGAACAGAAGTTTGGTGTAACCGCCAAAGAGAAAATTAAGAACCTGAAATTAAACGTTGATGTGTTGACATTGACCGCAACCCCAATTCCGAGAACTTTGCATTTCTCACTTATGGGTGCCCGAGATTTATCAATAATTGCCACTGCCCCAAAAAACCGTTTACCCGTTTCGACGGAAATTGTGGAATTTAAGGAAGAGGTAATTCGCGATGCGATTAGCTACGAATTACAACGGGGAGGACAGGTTTTCTTCGTGCACAATCGGGTAAATGATATTGAATCTATCGGCAATATTATTCTTCGTTTGGTGCCAGATGCTAAAATAGCGGTTGCCCACGGACAAATGGACGGCGATAAATTAGAAAAGGCCATGATGCGTTTCGTAGAAGGCGAAGTTGATGTGTTGGTTTCTACTAATATTATTGAGGCGGGACTTGATATTCCGAATGCCAATACTATTATGATTAATCAAGCTCACATGTTTGGGCTTTCTGATTTGCACCAAATGCGGGGTAGGGTAGGGCGTGGCGAAAAGAAAGCATTCTGCTATTTGTTAACTCAGCCCAAGTCCTTATTAACTAAAGATGCCCGAAAACGCTTACAAACGTTGGAGGAGTTTTCAGACTTAGGTGATGGCTTCAAAGTAGCCATGAAAGATTTGGATATTCGCGGTGCCGGTAACCTATTGGGTTCTGAGCAAAGCGGGTTTATCAATGATTTAGGGTATGAGGTTTACCACAAAATATTGGATGATGCAGTAAAAGAACTCAAGAACAGTAAGTTTAAAGAATTATTTAAAAGCGAAATTAAAACCGATGAACTTGAACGCACCGATTGCCAGTTAGAGGTCGATTTCGATGTATTAATTCCGCCCACCTACATTACCAATATTTCGGAGCGGCTATCATTATACAATGATATTGACCATTTGAAAGAAGATGTTGAGTTAGAAAAGTTGAAATATTCTATTGTTGACCGCTTTGGTAAGCTACCAAAAGAAGTCCAAAACCTGTTTGAAATTGTCAAAGTAAGGTGGATGGCAGAAAAGGTTGGTTTCGAGAAATTGGTAATTAAGAATAATATTTTAAAAGGCTATTTCGTTTCTTCACAGCAAACTGCTTATTATCAATCTGATAAGTTTGGCAAAATTATTGACTTTATAAGAAAGTATCCAGATAAGGGCCAACTCAAACAAGTAAAAGAAAAGCTTACCTTTACGAAGATTAATATTACGTCGATAAACGCTTCAAAATTACTTTTTGAAGACTTAATTTCGCATATTAATCAATAGTTTTTCGTTAAATCACCAACTTCGCATTCATAACAAGTAATTTATATAAATAAAATGAACAGAGTTTATTTAGGATTATCCGCTGCTGTGCTTTCCTTAGCGGTAACCATGACTTCTTGTAAAAACAAGACACGATCGAGCACCAATCCTGGTAGAGTTAGTTCTGCTACCGGAATTGAGTACGCTAAAAAGGAAACCGAAGGATTTCACGTTGCCGAATTCAAAGGAATGCCAACTGGACCGAATTTGGTTTTTATTGAAGGTGGGCGTTTCACTATGGGAACCGCCGAAGAGGACGTTACTTTTGCCCGTGATAACTTGGAAAGAACAGTTACTGTTGCTTCCTTTTTCATGGACGAAACCGAAATAGCCAACATCAACTGGCTCGAATATCTTTACGCTGTTCAGCAAGATTCTTCTCAGGAATTTGCTCAATCAGCTTTGCCAGATACTACAGTTTGGGCAAATCCAATGTCATTCAATGATCAATACGTTGATCAATATTTACGCTATCCCGGTTTCAGATTGTACCCCGTAGTGGGGGTTTCCTGGATTCAGGCTTCTGACTACTGTAAGTGGCGTTCTGGTACGGTGAACAATCAACTTTATCAAAATAGCTTAGGTAAAACCAAGAAAGGCGGAATTTCTTTCGGTAGAAAAAAAGATGCTGAAGACGGAGCAGAAGAACCACCAAAAACAATGGATGGTAATCGCGTAGCTATCGAGAGTGGAATTGTTTTACCTGAATATCGTTTACCAACTGAAGCGGAATGGGAGTATGCGGCAAAGGCGATGATTGGTACACAAACGATTGACGAAAACCAATCAAGTCAGCGTATTTACCCATGGGATGGCTCTTCAATGAGAACATCAAGTGGACGTGATAAAGGACAAATGATGGCAAACTTTAAACGTGGTCGTGGTGATTATGCAGGTATTGCCGGACGTTTGAACGATGGTGGAATTATCACTGCCGAAGTTTATGAATTCGAACCAAACGATTTTGGTCTATATAATATGGCAGGAAATGTAAATGAATGGGTTTACGATTTATATCGACCGAACTCATTCCAAGATTTCAACGATTTGAATCCAATCCGTCGTGATGATTACATGGATGATGATGATTTATACGATAAAGAAAATTTCAACTCACTTATAGACAGTAAAGTACGTGTCTATAAAGGAGGCTCTTGGAACGATGTAGCCTATTGGCTATCTCCCGGAACACGTAGATTTATTGCCCAAGACTCATCTACTTCTACCATTGGTTTCCGTTGTGCGATGATTGCCATTGGAAAAAGGTAATGATATGAAGGAAGAAAGTAAATAGACTTCATAATAGATTCAAAACAATAGCCTCAGCTTTAAAAAGCTGAGGCTATTGTTTTTACTGATACTTCACAGTCGTATTCAATAAGTGCAATTGCTGCTGCTTCGAGTGTTGCTCCAGTTGTCAATACATCATCAACTAAGCACACTCTTTTTCCTCTTAGGTCAGCTTTTGTATTTACTTGGAAAATCTCATTTGTATTTTTGTATCGTTGATAGCGGTCTTTTTTTGTTTGTGATGACGTGTTTGCAATTTTTATTAAACCGTTGTTAATAATCGGTACATTTAGCACCGATGCCATCCCCTCCGCAATCAGCTCTGTCTGATTGTATCCTCTTTGCTTTTGCTTGGCTTCGTGCATAGGAATAGGCACAATCAAGTCGATTTTATCTTTTTCCTCTGCATTAAGTAAAGCCTCTCCGAACTTCTTTCCTAACCAAATTCCAATACTTTTCTTGTTTTGATACTTGAGTCCATGTATAAGGTGTTGAGCTACATTACCTTTTTCAAAGAGCAGGTAAGACTTCGCATCATTTATATTTACCTTGCCATCAAACTTTTGAATAATCTTTCTTTGTTGTACAGTATCGTTTATAATAACTGGTAAGTCTATGATGCAATTTATGCATATAGGCGTATCTACTTCTCCGAGTGGCTTCCTGCAAGCCGCACAGGTTCTTGGATATATCAGATCAAGTAAGCGTGTTAATTTATTCATAACTTTAATGATTGATACTATAGAAATGATTGATACTACAGACGATTTAAATCTTGTAAAATCCTGGAAAGACCTCCAGAACTTTCTAAAAGCTAATGTAGGTAAAAAACCCTCAGACGTAAAAGGTGTACTTTTCCTTATAGGCGTTCAGGAGTTAGGAAAGGGGAATATTATATTCACGAAAGAGGAGAAACAAGACCTCATTCACATCGCTACCTGTAAGGTTTTGAGCTACGGGGGTTTTTATGAATTAGAGGGCTACGATAAAGAGGGTTGGCCACATTGGAAAGTTGTAAAGCCTTTACCATTCGTCGATTTGTTTCTTCAAGAGAACTTATTAAAACACTATATTATTCATTTCTTCAGAAATGAAATTGGTCTTCACATTTAGATTTTGATGAAATTAATAACATTTAACATTAACGGTGTTCGTTCCGGAATCAAAAAAGGGGTTATCGAATGGCTCAAAACTGAGAATCCAGACGTGTTTTGTCTACAGGAAATAAAGCTTGCGGAAACGCATTTGGTAGAAAAGCACTTCACTGATTGTGGCTATCACTGTCATTGGTACCCGGCTCAAAAAAGGGGTTACAGCGGAGTTGCTACCTTCACAAAAGTGAAACCGGCAAAAGTTTACTACGGTATGAACATTGAGCCTTATGACTTCGAAGGTCGTACCATTACTATTGAGTTAGAGAATAAGTTGATCGTTAATACTTACTTTCCTTCGGGGTCTTCAGGTGATTTACGACAGGGCTTCAAATTCAAATTCTTGGATGATTACAGCGTTTTCATTAATGACTTGAGGAAGTTGAATAAGCCAATCATCATCTGTGGCGATGTTAACATTTGCCATCAAGAAATTGATATTCACAATCCTAAAACCAATAAGAACACATCTGGCTTCTTAATGGAAGAACGAGAGTGGATAACTAAACTCTTAGACTCTGGCTTTGTTGATGCTTTCAGGTTTATAGATACTGAACCACACAATTACACTTGGTGGACGTATAGAGCGGGAGCGAGGCAAAATAACAAGGGCTGGCGTATTGACTACTTCTTCGTTGACAAAAACATAGAGAACGAGATAAAAAACACCCAAATACACGCTGATATTTTTATGTCTGATCATTGTCCTGTATCACTTGATATTATATAACATATTATGAATAGCAACAAATCTACTTCGGTCAAGGATGTTCTAAACCGGTTGAAAGAGTTTAAACGCAAGTACTACTTAAACCTACTCATAAAGGGACTTCTATTAAGTTCGGCAATAGTTGTAAGTACATTCCTCATTATAAACTTTGCCGAGTACTTCGGCAGGTTTAATAGTATCATACGTGGCGGTTTGCTTTTCCTCTTCGTGGCAGGATCTATAGCAGTGATTTACCTATATGTGTTAAGACCTGTTTTTTTTCTTGTCAACATCCAGAAACCATTATCTGACAAACAAGCTGCAAACGAAATAGGACAATTCTTTCCCGAAGTGTCTGATAAGCTTTTAAATATCCTTCAATTGTCTGATCATACAGAGATTGATACTTCATTGATCGATGCAAGTATCGAACAGAAAAGTAAGTCATTAAAGTTGGTAAAGTTTACAGAAGCAGTTCAGTTTGGCGAGAATAAGAAATACCTCAAATACGCTCTACCACCTCTATTATTAGTTTTGTTTATTTCTGCTATTTCTCCAAACCTCTTTTCTTCCAGTACCGAACGAATTGTTAAGTTTCAGGATGATTTTATCGAGGAAGCACCTTTTGAGTTTTTAGTAGTGAATGATAAATTAGTCGGTTTTAAGAATCAGGACTTCGTGCTAAACGTTGCTATTGATGGCGATGCCCTACCAGAAGAAGTGTTTGTTTTCTACAATAAGCGGAAATATAAAATGTCTAAAGAGAATGGAAATACGTATTCGTTCATCTTTAATAAACTTACTGAATCTGTCGACTTTAACTTGACCGCCGCTGGGTTTTCATCTAAAGGGTATGAGCTTAAGGTCGAAACTCCTCCAAACCTACTTTCATTTGACATCACGCTGACGTACCCAACATACTTAGCTAAGAGACCAGAACAGTTAAGTAACGTCGGAAACTTGGTGATTCCAGAAGGTACGCTTGTATCATGGAATTTTATTACAGCAGATACCGATAGCGTTTCAATTAAGTTTGATAATGATGTAACTTTAAATCAGGCTAAAAACATATCAGAGTCTTCTTTTGCTCTTTCTAAGCGAATAAAAAAGACAACTTCTTACGATATTTCTCTCCGTAATAAGCACATTTCAAATCAATCTGATATAAACTACTATATAAATGTAATTCCAGATAAACTTCCAGTTATAGACTTTACGCAGTTGCGAGACTCTTCTCTTTATAACTACGTACTGCTTGGAGGAAATATTGCCGATGATTATGGACTATCTAAATTCAAGCTGTTTTACAAGAAGCAGGAAGACGCGGTTTACAAGTCATTAAATATTCCGTTTAATAAAAATCAGACCACACAGAACTTCTACTATCAATTCAATGTCGCGTCGTTGAACTTGGAAAGAGGGGATAAGCTATCTTACTATTTGCAACTTTGGGATAATGATGGAGTGAACGGCAATAAAAGTGTTAAGACCGGTACACTGACCTTTGAGGTTCCTTCCTTAATAGACTATTCAAAAGAAATAGACAAAGAAGTTGATAAGGTTGAAAATAAAATGGATAAACTTCTAAAGAAATCGAAGGACTTGAAAAAGGCAATCGAGAAGATAGACAAGAAGTTGAAGATCAATGACAAGTTAGGATTTCAGGATAAAAAAGACTTAGAAGACGTTTTACAGCAAAAGAAGGAATTGCAGAAAGAGTTGGAAAAGCTTGTTGAAGACTTTAAGAAGATTCAAGAAAAGCAGGAACGCTTCAATGAGCAGTCACCTCAAACGCAGGAGAAAATGGAGCAGCTTCAAGAGTTGATGAAAGACTTGATGAAAGATGAAAACAGTGAACTCTATAAACAACTTGAGGAACTACTAAAGAATAACGAGCAGGAGAAAGTTAACGACAAACTCGATGAAATCAAAAAGAATGAGCGAAATTTAGATAGAAACATAGACAGGGTTCTGAAGCTATTCAAGAACCTCCAGTTGAAACAAAAGGTAGAGAGTGCTGCACAGGATTTAGAAAAGTTAGCTGACAAGCAAGAGAAGTTAGCTGATGAGACTGAGAAGAAATCTAAAGATCCAGCAGCTTCGGAAGAGTTATCCAAGAAGCAGGAGAAACTCAACGAGAAGTTCAAGGAGCAGCAGGAGAAGATGAAAGATATTGAAAAACTTAGCAAAGAGCTTAAGAAAGACTTTGACGCTCAGGAGGAAGACCAAAAGTCGGTAGAAGAGAATCAGCAAGAAGCACAAGAGCAGTTAGATAGTCAAGAACCTTCTAAGGCATCAAAGCCACAGAAGAAAGCGGCCAAATCAATGCGTAATATGGCAAAGGCAATGTCTGCTCAAATGCAGAGTGCCGAGATGAAACAACTTGACTTAGACATTGATGCCTTACGCGATATACTTGAAAACGTTGTAAAGCTATCCTTTGATCAGGAACGTATCTTAAACGGCATTCGTGGGATGAACAGTGCGGATCCACGCTTCATAGATTTGTCGCAAGAGCAACTTAAATTAGTTGACGATGCAAAAATCGTTGAAGATAGCCTTTATTCATTATCTCAAAAGGTGATGCAGATTGAAAGCTTCGTGACCAAAGAAGTAACCAATATGAATAACTATATGAATGAAAGTTTGTTAAACCTTAAGGAACGTAAACTTAATATAGCATCAGCCAAGCAACAGTTCAGTATGACTTCTATAAATAACTTAGCTCTCTTGCTGAGTGATACCTTCAAGCAAATGCAGCAAATGATGATGGCGATGTCAATGCCTGGTGGAAGTAGTAGCGGGAAACAAGGTGATATGCCATCGCCTGGAATGGGAGAGAAGCAAAAGCAATTGAATAAACGTCTTGAAGGCTTAGGTAAATCCGGGCAAGATGGCAAGCAACTATCAGAGGGGTTGGCTAAAATTGCTCAAGAGCAAGCCAAGCTTAGGAGAGAATTATCGCAATTACAAGATAAGTTGAACGGTACCAAAGAAGGGCAGGAAATTGGAAAGCAGCTTAGTGAACTTCAAAAGGAAATGGATGAATCTGAAAAAGAGATTGTAAACAAGAGAATTACGCCCACGCTAATAAAGAGACAGAAAGAAATTGAGGTTCGCCTGCTTGAAGCAGAAAAGGCTATTAAAGAACAAGAGCTCGATCCTAAGCGAAAGTCAAATACTGGAAGAATTATAAACGATACTCCTCCAAAAGAAATAGATGAATTCATAAAAAAGAAATCTATACAAAAAGAGTTACTTCGTTTTACACCACCAACCTTTACACCTTTTTATAAAAGCAAAACCAATTCATATTTAAAGAAAATTCAATAATCATATTTAAACATTTACGCACCGCGAAAGATAGTGCTTTAATACAAAAACGTCCCGTTCTTTCACTAAACACAATAGTCATGTTCCACGTGAAACACTACGATTAAAAACTTAACTCGTCAACAGTTCCACGTGAAACACTTAACAGTAAAATAGATGTTCCAAAAATATAATTTGATAGTAGTTGGCGGCGGACACGCCGGATGCGAAGCAGCAGCAGCAGCAGCAAACATGGGCGGAAAAGTTCTGCTTATTACAATGAACCTTCAGACAATTGCCCAAATGTCTTGTAACCCAGCAATGGGTGGAGTTGCCAAAGGACAGATAGTTAGAGAGATTGACGCCTTAGGTGGATTGTCTGGAATAATTTCTGATAAAACAACTATTCAATTCAGAATGCTTAACAAATCGAAGGGGCCAGCAATGTGGAGTCCAAGATGTCAGAGTGATCGGGTGCAGTTTGCCGCTGAATGGCGAATGGCTCTTGAGAATATAGACAACCTTGACTTTTGGCAAGACATGGTTACTTCCATAATATTAGACGGTGAGAAAGTAACGGGAGTCAAAACAGCTATGGGCCTCGAAATATATAGTGATGCTGTAGTGCTGACAAATGGAACATTCCTTAACGGTACTATACATATAGGTAGAAAACAATTCGGAGGTGGTAGGACGGGAGAGAAAGCTTCTCACGGAATAACAGAACAGTTACTGGAATTAGGGTTTGAATCTGGCAGAATGAAGACTGGTACTCCTCCAAGAGTGGACGAAAGAAGCGTGAATTTTAACGCAATAGAGGAACAAAAGGGAGATGAAAATCCAGCTTCTTTTTCATACTTAGATATAGAAAAGCCAAGGATTCAACGAAGCTGCTGGATAACCTATACTAATCAGGAAGTGCACGATATATTAAAAACTGGCTTCGATGACTCTCCTATGTTTAGCGGTAGGATAAAAGGATTAGGTCCGAGATACTGTCCGTCAGTAGAAGATAAGATAAACCGCTTTGCAGATAAAGATAAGCATCAGATATTCTTAGAACCAGAAAGCCTTAGTACTAAAGAAATGTACGTCAATGGCTTTTCAACATCTCTACCCGAAAACATACAGTACGAAGCTCTGCGAAAAATTCAGGGTTTCGAGAATATTAAAATGATAAGACCAGGTTATGCAATAGAGTATGACTTCTTTCCACCCACTCAACTTAAAAGAACCTTAGAAACTAAGCTAATTGAAAACCTGTACTTCGCCGGACAGATAAATGGAACAACCGGATATGAGGAAGCAGCAAGTCAAGGATTAATGGCTGGGATAAATGCTTTCTTAAAAACAAATAATCGCGAAGAATTTGTCTTAAAAAGAAATGAAGCTTATATCGGCGTTCTCATAGATGACTTAGTTAATAAAGGTACTGACGAGCCTTACCGTATGTTCACGTCAAGAGCTGAGTACCGAACATTACTAAGACAAGATAATGCTGATATAAGGTTAACACAGAAGGGTTACGAAATCGGATTAGCTTCAGAAGAAAGGTTAATTAAAGTCAACCATAAAATTAAAGGTGGAGAGGAAGTTTATAATTTTATGAACAATACTAAAATCGAACCTGCTGAAGCGAATATCTATTTAAGCAAAATCAACTCCTCAAATATTAATGAGAAGACAACCCTGTTCAAATTGTTGAAGCGACCAGAAATTAATCAGGAAGGTATTGCAGAAATGAGTAGCGAGTACAAATTAATTCAAAAGAATTATTCTCTCGAATCCGTTGAGCAAGCAGAGATTAAAGTGAAATATGAAAGGTACATTGAAAAGGAAAACGAACTAGCCATGAAAATGGACCGATTAGAAGAGTTGAAGATAAATCCGGATTTTGATTACCATGTTCTAAAATCACTATCAATAGAAGCACGACAAAAACTTAGTAAAATTAAGCCTTCCACCATTGGCCAGGCCGGACGAATAAGTGGAGTTTCGCCATCAGATATTTCAGTGTTACTTGTAAAGCTTGGAAGATAAATGTCACTAAAAAGAATACCCGTAGTTTTTCTATTCGCGATAGTATTATATGGTTGTGCGAAGTTCGTTCCTCCAACGGGAGGAGACAGAGATATTACTCCCCCGAAGTTAATAAAGTCCACACCTGTTGATAAACAGTTAAATTTTAAAGAGAGGCAAATACGATTACTATTTGATGAGCTTGTTGATAGTAAGAACCTCAAACAAGAACTGATTATAACTCCTGAACAAAAAGGAAGGTATAAAGTGAGGAATAGGGGAGAGGAGGTTGAACTTGAATTCGAAGAAGGTTTCGAGGAAAACACAACTTACACCCTTAGTTTCGGAGCGGGTATAAAAGACATAAACGAGCAAAATAAAGCCGATAACTTAAAACTTGTCTTTAGTACAGGAAGTGAATTAGATTCGCTTAAAGTGGGTGGCAGCGTCACTAACTTGTTCACAAAAGAGGGAGTTATAGGAGCGACCATCGGACTGTATAAGATGTCGTCCCCCGATACACTACCATTGATAAATAGGAAACCAGATTATTTTATAAAGTCTGATTCTTCGGGAAACTTTCAACTCGAAAATCTAAAAAGTGATAATTACCGAATTTTATCGTTTACAGACAAAAACGGAAATCAGAAGTTTGACAATAAAAAAGAGATGTTCGGGTTTATTCAGGATACTATAAAGTTGAGCGAGAATAAAGCAGGAATATCACTTGAGCTATTTCCGTACGATACCATTCCTCCGAAGTATAAGAGGTTTATCCAAAAAGAGAAAACCTACGCTTTGAAGTTTGACGAATCGCTTTATAAAGTAGAGGTAGGGTTTGAAGAAAAAAGTGACTCCATACCTTATATTATAATCGAGGATGAAGTAAGGTTCTTCAAAATGGGAACGCCTAAAGATTCGGTTATGATATCTTTAATACTAAGCGACTCGTTGTTGAATAATGATACGCTAAAACACACGATTACATTTAGAGAAGAGGATCAGAGAAGTAAGCAAAGTAACGAAATTCTTAAAATAAGCGTGACGCCAACAAACTCAAGTTCTACAACACAGAATGAACCTTATATCTTCTCGTTTGATTATCCATTAATTCAAATTGACAGTAACAAAATATCTGTGTCAGATGATACATTAAATACTGTGCGGTATAAAGCTCGTTTTGTAGATAGTAGTAAAACGAGGGTTGAAGTTTCACTATTGGAACGAATAACAAAGAGCGTAGTACTCAAAGCAGATAAAGGTGCATTCATAAATATTCTCTCTGATAGTAGTACCGCATTCACCCTGAAAAACCCGCTATTAAATAAAAGTGAACTTGGACTTATTGCGGGTAATATAGAAATACGAGATAGTGTACAAGCTCAATACATTATACAATTACTAAATGCTACGAATAATAAAATAGAGAGGGTGCTAATTTCTCAAGATGGGAAGTTCACTTTTGAAAATATCAGACCTGAAGAATACACCCTTCAAGCAATCGTCGATAGTAATAGTAATGGCGTCTGGGATACGGCGAATTTTGGAAAAGGGACACCTCCAGAGAGAGTAATAAATTTGAAAGAACCAATAAGGGTCAAAGCCAATTTTGAATTCAGGGATATTAACATTCCAAATCAATAATGGTGCGTTTATTGCTCGATCATTAAACGTGTGGAAACTCATGTGGATAACCCACTCAGAAGTGCTGATAAGCTCGTGGATTAAATGGGCAAGCTTCTCAATAAAAGTGAATAAAGTGATTTAGGTGTTGATAACATTCAAAAAGCAAGAGTTATCCAAAACTAGTGAAGAAATGATAAACGTTGAAAATATTTGTGGGTAAACTATCAAGTGAATGTTATCAAAATTGATTGTGCAATGTGTATAAGTTACTATTCGCTGATTATCAATATTTTAGATGTTGATAATTAACAAATAAAGTAACACTAAATGAACGTTGATAAACGTGCATAAACAAATAGTAAACAATATTGAGAGTTTCCACATATCCACAGCCCTAGTAATGGAAGATAATAAAAAGAATAATAAATTATGAATACTATTAAGAGTGCATTGTTCACAGTATTTCTGAGTTTATCGATTAATGCATATTCTCAGGATTTAGATTTGGCGAGAGCTTATTTTGAAAAAGGAGAATTTGAAAAATCCTACGAGTTGTTCAAAGGATTATCAAAAGATGGGTCGAGTGCGAACAACATTCATAAAGAATACCTGAGCACAATGTATCGTTTGAAAAAATATGACGAAGCAGAAAAATTTCTTAAAAAGCAGATAAAAAATAATAATCAACAAATTGCCTACAAAGCAGATTATATTGAACTGTTGAAGTTAGAAAATGAGGAACCAGAAAAAATTGCCAAACTACAAAATGAGTTGATCGAAGAAGCGATGGAGATTGATGTCAATGTTTATGCGTTGCAGGATTATTATTACAAAATCAACGATTATATTTTTCTCATAAAGTTGCTTGAAGAAGCTAGAAAGCAAGACAAAACACAAACCAAGTTCGCCATTCAGTTGGCTCGTGCCTACTTGTACAACGGTGAAAAGGACAAAATGCTGGAGGAAGTTCTGAATTACGGTTTGGTGAATCAAAACGCAAGCTACGTCAAGGCAACAATTCAGGATAGTTTTAAAGAGGAAGACGAATTTGAAAAATTGGAGGAAGTACTCTATCGCAAAATTCAGGAAAACCCAAATATCGTTTACTACAACGATATTCTGATTTGGCATTTCGTCCAACGCAAAAATTTCAGAAAAGCATTTAGTCAGGCGAGAGCAGTTGATCGTCGTTTAAGACTTGAAGGTCAAAAGGTTTTTGAGATTGCAAGTATTGCTTTTCAAAATAAAGACTACAAAAGTGCCTCCACGATGTACGAATACGTCATGAACGAATACCCCAACGGCGAATATTACCCCTACGCTCGTCGGTGGTTGATTCAATCGAAGGAGGAAATTGTTAAAAATACGTACCCAATTGATTTAACAGATATAAAAGACCTGATTGGTGAGTACGAACAAATGTTCAGAGAAGTCGGGAATACGAACAAAACCTTAGAAGCTGCAAAGAATGTCGCGTTGTTAAAATCATTCTATTTGAATGAACACGATGAAGCCATCCAGATTCTGGAAGATGCAATCAGCAGGGCTGGTTCAAATCAGAATTTTAAGGATGAATGTAAAATTGATATGGGTGATATTTACATTCTGAAAAACGAACCGTGGGAATCCACATTGCTTTATTTGCAAGTGGAAAAGTCTCAAAAAGAAGATAAACTTGGAGAAATTGCAAAACTGAGAGGAGCAAAAAATTATTACTACAAAGGCGACTTTGAATTGGCAAAAGAAGTTTTAGATATTCTGAAAAAGGCAACCACGAGAGAAATCGCGAACGATGCTATGCAGCTGAGTTTATTAATTCAGGATAATACTGGAATGGATACTTCGACGGTTGCAATGGAAGATTTTGCAAAAGTAGATTTACTCGTATTTCAAAATAAAAACGAAGAAGCATTAGCCGATTTAGATGTGATGCTTGACAAATATAAAAAGCATTACTTAGCAGATGAAATCTTGTGGTTGAGAGCAAGAACGAAACTTAAAATGAATAAAATCGACGAAGCCATTGCTGATTTAAATCTGTTGATAAAAGACTACAGTGTGGATATTCTCGCTGATGATGCATTGTTCCGATTGGCACTTCTGACCGAAGAACTGAAGGAAGACAAACCAGAAGCGATGAAGCTTTACCGAAAACTACTGCAAGACTATCCTGGAAGTATTTTCGGCGTAGAAGCAAGAAAGCGGTATCGGGGTTTACGGGGAGACTTTATAAATTGATATTATAAAATACTTTCTGTCAGTACTTTATGTGGATAAGCTAAAAGCCTGCAAAATAATCGAGTTATAAATGCGTTTGTCTAGCGACTAAAAAAATAAATATGCGTGCTTTCCTGATTTCTCTCTCTGCTTTAACATTCTTGTTTTTTTCTGCCCATTCCCAAACCGATGAAGTCTTCCGTTGCAACTATTACGGAAAGAAGTTGAATGAATCCGCAATATGCAATATGCTCGGTTTCAGATCACGCCCCGAAGCCGTTGAAGCCGTGAACGAAATTGTAAGAAGAAGCGGACTAAAGCAAAATTTTTATGTGATGGAATGTCCGAATATCGATAATTGCTTTGCCGCAGTTAGAGACGGCGAACGGTTAATCGTTTACGATGCAGCGTTCATGAGAAAAATCAACGGGTTGACCAATACTGATTGGGCGGCGATGAGTATTTTGGCTCACGAAATCGGTCACCACTTGCAAGGGCACACACTCAAAGTGGGCGGCAGCGAACAATCGAAAGAAATTGAAGCAGATGAATTTTCGGGATTCGTGATGTATCAAATGGGAGCGTCACTTGCGGATGCTCAATCGGCAATAAAAAAACTAACCACAGATTACGATAGCGGCACTCATCCACCAAGAGGTCAACGACTGGGAGCCATCAAGCGTGGTTTCAGTAATGCCCAAGCGTTGTACCCATCTGTTCAGCAAAAGAAAGACTACGACGAAGACAAGGAAGAAGTTGCGGAAGTTAAACCTGCCGAAGTTGAAGTGGTGGTTACGAGTAAGTCTTCTACCGAGGTATCGAAAGTCAAAACTGGTTGCATAACCGGAGATTGTAAATTCGGCTACGGAGTTGCGGTAAACCGTTACACCATGGAAAAATACGCTGGTGGATGGAACGATGGTCGGAGAGAAGGCGTAGGAATCGAGTTCTACAATGGTGGCGACAAAAAGTTTGAGGGAGAGTTTACAAACAGCAAATACAATGGAAAAGGACGATACTACTTTAAAAATGGAGATATTTTTGAAGGTGATTTTATTGATGGAGAAATGAATGGCGATGTCAATGTTTACTATTACAGAAACGGCGATAGGCTCTTTGTGAGATACGTAGAGGGTAAAAAGCAAGGTAAAGCGAAGATTATCTTTTCCGACGGAACCATTAGCCACGTTTACTTTCGGGATGATAAAATAGTAAAGCGATAGTATTTAACCTCTTCATTTAAAAGTCCGCTTAGTTCTAAGCGGACTTTTTTTATCTTTGCCAATCCTAACTTAACAGTTTTTACTTAATTGACTAAATATGGCTTGGTGGACAAGGAAAGATAAGGGCATTCAAACGCCTACCGAACTCAAAAGGGAAGTCCCCGACGGGATTTGGCATAAGTGTCAGAGCTGCAAAGCAGTATTCCATACCCGTGAGCACAAGCAAAACGCCTACACTTGTGTTGAGTGCAATTACCACGACCGCATTGATTCTCAAATGTACTTTCAAATTCTGTTTGATAAAAACGATTTTGAAGAACTTGATGCAAATGTTCGGTCAGCTGATCCACTCGAATTTGTCGACACAAAGCCTTACAAAAGCAGAATAAAACAAACCGAAGAGAAGACTGGATTGAAAGATGCAGTCCGCACGGCTCACGGTAAGATGAATGGAGCGGCTATTACGATTGCTTGTATGGACTTTAGATTCATTGGCGGCTCCATGGGGTCGGTTGTGGGAGAGAAAATAGCCAGAGCCATTGATTATGCCATTAATCACAAAACACCTTTTCTGATGATATCAAAGTCTGGTGGAGCAAGAATGATGGAAGCGGGATTCTCTCTGATGCAAATGGCAAAGACTTCCGCCAAGTTAGCTTTACTCAGCGAAGCAAAACTTCCCTACGTTTCATTATTGACCGATCCAACTACCGGAGGAGTAACTGCTTCATTTGCGATGTTGGGAGATTTCAATATTTCAGAGCCGGGTGCTTTAATCGGCTTTGCTGGGCCACGAATTATTCGGGAGACAATTGGCAAAGATTTACCCGATGGATTTCAAACCGCCGAATTTGTGCTTGATCATGGCTTCCTCGACTTTATTGTTGACAGAAAAGACCTGAAAAGTAAAATGTCGAGTTTGCTTCGGATGATAAAAAAATAAACATGAATTTGGCAACAGAACGAATCGAGCAAGCATCTTTACAAGATGTTGATAAACTCGAAAGGTTAATAAATAGTGCCTATCGCGGCGAATCCTCCAAAGAAGGTTGGACAACCGAAGCCGATTTACTTGGTGGAATTCGAATTGATCGAAAATCTCTCGAAGAGCTGATTTTAGCTCATAATTCCGTAATCCTAAAGTTTACCGATGATAACAATCTGTGGGGTTGTGTTAACTTGGTTACGAAGGAAAAAGCTATTTATTTGGGGATGCTGACCGTATCACCAACCGAACAACAAAAGGGAATAGGGAAGAAGCTCATTATGGCAAGCGAAAGCTACGCCCGAGATTCAGACCTTGGAGAAATCGAAATGACGGTTATCTCAAAACGTCCCGAACTGATAGCTTACTACGAACGGCGGGGTTATCAACAAACGGGCGAAAAGCGACCCTTCCCCATGAATGACCCACGTTTCGGCGAACCGAAAACAGATTTAGAATTCATCGTTTTACGAAAGTCCCTAGAAAGATGAAGATAGCTTACCTTGATGCGTATCCGTTGGGGAGTGATATTGATATTACTCCGTTAAAAACTTTAGGAGATTACACTTCTTATGACCGCACGAACGAAAATAACCTTATCGAAAGGGCGGCGGGTGCAGAAGTGTTGTTGACAAACAAGTGCATTATCTCTGCCGATACCTTGGATTCGCTGCCGAATCTAAAGTACATCGGTGTAACCGCAACGGGTTTCAACATTGTTGACACAAAAGCCGCTAAAGAACGCGGTATAATTGTCACCAACGCCAGCGATTATAGTTCCAATTCCGTTGCTCAGCATGTCTTCGCCATGATTTTGCGAATTCAAAACCAAACCTACGAACACTCAAATGTTGATAAGTGGGTAAATTCATCAGACTTTTGTTACTTTAATTCGACCATAAACGAGATTA
This sequence comes from Spirosomataceae bacterium, assembly GCA_047630355.1. Classification (GTDB taxonomy): domain Bacteria; phylum Bacteroidota; class Bacteroidia; order Cytophagales; family Spirosomataceae; genus JANQUM01. Next base: position 19,716 of record JBLHXN010000034.1, read on the forward strand.
GTGGCAAAACGCTCGGTGTAGTTGGTTTTGGGGGAATTGGGAAAAAGGTTGTTCAGATTGCGGAGGCATTCGGAATGCATGTATTGATAAACAAACGAACTCTCGATTCAACTGACAAGAGAATGGTTGAATTGGACGAACTGTTGACAAAAAGTGATTACGTAAGTCTCCATCTACCGCTTACTGAAAATAACCAAGAGTTTATTAATGAGTCATCGCTTCAGAAAATGAAAAGCAACGCTATCTTTATTAATACTGCAAGGGGAGGGTTGGTAAACGAAAAAGAATTGGCTGATGCGTTGAACAACAATATCATCGGGGGAGCTGCATTGGATGTTCTTTCAGCTGAGCCGCCATCGGCAGATAACCCTTTACTTAAAGCGAAAAACTGCCTGATTACGCCGCACATTGCGTGGGGATCTTACGAAGCCCGACAGAAACTACTTAACATTGTGGTGGAAAACATTAGGGCGTATCAACAAGGTGAACCAATTAACGTGGTGAACAGATAATACACGAATTCTTGCATAATATTTAGAAGGCGATAGTAGATATGGTGTTATCTATTTTTAGTGAAAAGAATAATAAATCCGTTAAGAATTTAATATTGTTTGAACGCAGCGAGTCTACGAAATTTAGGATTTTATTCTCCTTGTAGCGTTAAAAAATAGATGAAACCTTGAGTTTTATTTCTTTGTACTAAGGCAAAGAAGAACAGAATTGTTAAAAGCAGTTCGTTTTTAAAAGACCAAACTCGGTGTCGAAACCTTAAATGAATAGTTTATGCCAAGAATACTCGCTCTCGATTACGGTGGAAAAAGAACGGGAATAGCCGTAACCGATCCGCTGAAAATTATCGCAACCGCGTTGACAACCGTTCCTTCCAATGAATTACTACAATTCCTCCAGGACTATTGTCAAACCGAAGGAGTAGAAAGTTTCGTAATTGGTTATCCTATCAGTCTAAAAAGCCAACCAACGGACGGCACAAAATTGGTTGAAAACTTTGTGGAAAAACTCAAAATAACCTTTCCCACAATTCCGGTACATCTTATTGATGAGCGATTTACGTCTAAAATGGCGATGCAAAGTATGATTGCCAGCGGTATGAGTAAAAAGAACCGCCGTGTAAAAGGGAATGTGGATAAAGTCAGTGCGGTGATAATTTTGCAGGATTTTTTACAACAAAATTCTTAACTCCGCACCCGTCCCGTTTTGGTTTGGAAGAATAGCTTTTCCACGATTCAAAACCACGCCATCAGCGGGGTCGTTTGAAATCAATAGCGAACCGTCCATATCCACGTAATCAAGTAACGGCAATAAATGAGCAATTGCCGAAATACCAACGCTACTTTCGGTCATACAACCCACCATCGTTTTTAATCCCAAACTCTTTGCTTTCTGAATCATCCGCAAAGCGGGAGTTAGTCCGCCGCATTTTGCCAGTTTGATATTTACTCCGTCAAATTTTCCGAAACACTTTTCAACATCGGTTTCAACAATGCAACTCTCATCCGCCATTAACGGCAGGTTTACACGTTTTTTTACTTCAATCATCTCTTCAATTTTATCATTCGGAAGTGGTTGCTCGATAAATTCAACTCCCAAACTTTCAAAAGCCGCTGAATTCGTGATTGTTTCCTCTACCGTCCAGGCACAATTGGCATCCACCCGAAAAACTGCATCGGTAGATTTACGAAGTTCTTTAATGATTTCAATGTCATTCGGCGTGCCGAGTTTGATTTTATAAATCGGGAAATCAACTTCTCTCATTCGATCGATCATCACTGGGATTTCGTCAATTCCGATTGTGAAATTGGAAAGTGGTGTGTTTTCAAACTCCAAACCCCACGTTTTATAAAGAGGTAAGCCTTTCCTTTTGGCAACTAAATCGTGAGCTGCTATATCAAGGGCACATTGAGCGAAGCGGTTAGTTGATAACGTTGGGTCCATATATTTCCAAAATGCTTCAGCATCTTGCAAATCGTAGGTTTCTATCGCCTCTTGGTGTTGTTCTAAAAGCGTTTTGAGATCATTTGCACTAAAACCATAATACGGAACAGGCGTAGCTTCGCCGAGTCCTGTGAACTGACCGTCTGAAAGTGAAACTATGAACGTATCAACGCCCGTTCGAGTCCCGTGGGCAATACGAAAGGTGTGTTTATTTTTTAGATGAATGATGTGAAAGCTGAGTTTTAACGGCATCGGTTGAAGAATAGGTTTGAATAGTAAAAGAACAAATTTCGCATAAATGCTACAAAAATACCCTTCGAGGTTTACTCAAAGGGTATTCTGAAATAGTAATTAAAAATTAATGCAGATTTTATAAATGGATTACTTCATCATAAGCTGCTGCTGCTGCTTCCATGATAGCTTCTGACATTGTTGGATGCGGGTGAACCGATTTGATGATTTCCATCCCGGTAGTTTCCAACTTACGAGCCACAACCGCTTCAGCAATCATTTCGGTTACGTTAGCACCAATCATGTGACAACCTAACCACTCGCCGTACTTAGCATCGAAAATAACTTTAACAAAACCTTCTGGTACACCACCTGCTTTAGCTTTTCCAGAAGCGGTGAACGGAAATTTACCAACCTTGATGTCGTAACCTTGTTCTCTGGCGGCTTTTTCAGTCAAACCAACCGAAGCAATTTCAGGCGAACAATACGTACATCCCGGAATGTTGCCGTAATCTAACGGTTCAGGATGATGACCCGATATTTTTTCTACGCAAATAATACCTTCTGCGGACGCCACGTGAGCAAGTGCTGGACCAGGAGTAATATCACCGATGGCGTAATAACCTGGCATATTGGTTTCGTACCATTCGTTCACCAAAACTTTACCTCGATCGGTAGCAACTCCAACGTCTTCCAAGCCAATACCTTCAAGGTTTGAAATTACCCCGGCGGCAGAAAGAACAATGTCAGATTCGATTTTTATTTCGCCTTTGGGCGTTTTTACGGTAGATACGCAGCCTTTACCACTTATATCAACTTTCTCAACGCTTGAGCTTACGTGAATATCAATTCCGAGTTTCTTATACTGTTTTGCGAGTTCTTTTGAAACATCTTCGTCTTCAATCGGAACAATATTTGGTAAAAATTCAACAATGGTCACCTTTGTTCCCATACTTGCGTAAACGTACGCAAACTCAACTCCAATTGCTCCCGAACCGATTACAACCAATGATTCCGGCTGTTTTTCGAGGGTCATTGCTTTACGATATTCGATTACCTTTTCACCATCAATTGGAATATTAGGTAATTCTCTTGCTCGTGTTCCAGTCGCAATGATAATATTTTTTCCTTCAACAACAGACTTCTTGCCACCGGCAGCGGTCACTTCTACTTTCTTGCCTGTCTGAATCTTTCCAAAACCGTCAATTACGTCGATTTTGTTTTTCTTCATCAAAAATTGAACGCCTTTACTCATTCCGTTGGCAACGTCACGAGAGCGTTTTATTACCGCACTGAAATCAGCACTGGCATTTTCAACTTTGATACCGTAGTCTTCGGCGTGTTTGATATACTGAAAAACCTGAGCAGATTTAAGTAATGCCTTTGTGGGAATACAACCCCAGTTTAGGCAAATCCCGCCGAGATTTTCTTTCTCAATTATTGCAGTCTTTAATCCCAATTGCGAAGCTCTAATAGCGGTCACGTACCCACCAGGGCCGCTTCCCAAGATTACCACATCATATTGTGCCATAAAGTAATAGTTATTAATGATTCAAATTATGATGCAAAAGTAAGGAAAAGTTAGCACAATTCATTTTAAGTGAAATTCAGTTTAGAAACTCAAAAATCGGCTTGTTCGCGGAGAATAGAGTCGTACTTTTTTGCAAACTGTTTAAATTCTAATTCGTTGCTGAGTCGTTTGACATTCTTTAATCCGTTATCCGCGTAAGAAGTCAATCCGTTTTTGAGGGCAACCATGGTGTACTTTTTCCATAGTAGAAGCGATTCAGTGTTAGTTTGAATTGCGTTAAATACAACTTTATAAGCCTGCTGAGATTGATTATTAGTTAGTAGCATATCCACAACTCTTTCCACAATGTATGGATTATAGGGAGCTTTTTCTAAAACCGATACATAGTCAGATTTACTGATGGATTCATTCGGAATATTCTTTGAATATTGAAATTGTAGCTGGTCAATTTTTGACTCGTAGTTTGCCAGTTGCAGGTTTTGAATCGATAAAGAGTCGCCGCCTTTTAAAAAAGCATCCAAAGACTTATCGTAAAGCCCTTCGTTCAGATACCATCCTGCCGAGGTCAAATCATAAATTTTTGTGTCGGTAGTTTCATCTCTTGATAAGTAACCAAGTTGTTCGAAACCCTTTGCTTTGTCACCAAATAAGTAATTGTTTTTTGCCCTGACGAATAAAATATCGTTGAAGTATCCCGTATTTTCAATTTTATTCTGGACAGCACTTAACTCACCGTCGGTAATAATAGATTCATTTGCCGGATTTGTAACTAAGTTATACAGTAAAGCAAATTGACTTACGCTCAAAATGGAATCTGAACTGATACTTAGTTCAGTATCACGGCTGTTCTTATCTTGCTTCTTTCTGATAGCGGTTTTGTTTGCTAATACAGAGGTCCCATTCTGCTTCGAGAAAACAGTATAAATCGAATCCAAATGCTCTGTTTTAGCATTTTCCAGCCAAAAAGCGAGCAGGTTTGTCGTTTCCACATCACAATTATTACAATTCTGGTACGCGTTATTCGCGTACAGAAAAGTACTATCCATAATGCTCGATTTAGCGTATTGTTGACTCAAGTTAGTTGCCAAATGGTTATCTAACGGAAACTTATTTACGCCATTTTTTAAAGTGAATGTAGCATCGAAGTACAGATTTGCCTGCAAAAGACTTTCGCTCAATCCGGCGTAAGCAAAAGGGGAGGGCTGCTTTTCGAGGGCATTTTTAAAGTAGAATCCTGCTGTGGTATAATCGTTCTGGCTTTGTGCCAAAGAAGCCAAAGCGTAATTCCCTTTATGATTAAACTTATCGTAAGCCACAGATTTCTTGTAATACGTTTCTGCCACAAAAAGGTCGTTTGTAGCTAAAGAGTAATCCCCTAAAGAATTATAATACCCAGCTACAAATTGATTGAGTGAGTAGCTATTCTTTAAAGTAAACAGAATAAATATTCCGAAAACAGCGACTAAGCGTGAGAGTATAAGGCGAGAAAAAGGTGATTTATAAAGGATTTTGTGAACAGGAAGGTTTTGACGGAGCGGTTGAATAAAGTTTATCAGCACATGACCGAAGAAGGTGATTCCAACTACGAGGTGAGAAATAGCAATGAAGTCGGCCAATAGCTCGATCAACGGATTATTATCTGTTACGTACAGGTAGCTGATGCTTGCCAAAGTTATCAAGCCTCCACCCAAGTACAGCCAAATGCCGGATTGCCTAAAATTGATCGATTGGGTTTGATTGCAATATTGCTGGAAACCCCAAAAACCTGCCACAAAAGATATAACAAACAGCCACCAAGGGTCGATAATTATAATACTATCGCTGAACCTGTTCGCATTCTCAAAGTAGATAAGTAGTGCATTTAATAAATAAATACCACTCGCGACAGAAAATTGAATGAGCGATTTTTTATCGCCCAGAGTACTTGTAGAAATGACTTTTAGGATTATTGAAATAATCTCGTGAGAGATGAAAAATATAAAAATGCAAGATAATATGAACCCAACTACGATAGAGCTACTTGTTATTGACAGAAAAGGAAGTGGTACTTTACCGTATTGATACAAGACCAAACTGAAAACCCCAAATAGTAGCAAGAAGACTGGGAAGGTGCGGCTAACGTTATTATTCTTCAACCACGAATTAAATAGGTAAGCAACTAACGCTATTCCGAAAAATGAAATTAGGAACGTGGATTTATTCAATTGAGAAAAGACCAACTCTAAGCTGAAACTCGACAGTGCTATTCCTAAAACACCGACTCCGATCATAAACCATAAGCTTTTCATGCGAAGGGTTGAGGATAAGATGAGCGAAACGCCGAGGAATAACCCGATAAGATAAACTAATGAATGATTTGGAGATATAATACTTCCGGTCGGGACGTATTTTTCTTTGATGTAGAATAGAGGCTCAACGGTTTGTAGTAGTAGTCCGTCATCAGTTTGGAGAGAAACACTACTCGAAGCTTCCTGAAGATTTGAGATTACATTCCAATTGATGGTATTACCACTTCCTCCCCACCAAAAATAAGAGGTGCCTACCAAATAAACTCCAACTATAATAAGAAGCGTTAATAAGAGGTAACCTTTAGGGCTACTTTTAAAATCTAAGAATGGGTTCTTATTCGACATAAATGGCAAATTGCTTGTTTAGGTATCGGTTATTTCTATGCTTTTCCACGTGAAACACTTGGTTTTCCACAAATGTGAAATTATTGATCAAAATTTGAATACTGATGCTTAGAAGAATTACTATATTTGTTGCGAACATAAGTTATTTCCTATGACTTTACACAAAGAAGGTACAGCAACAATTCTATTATCAACAGTTTTCGTAATAATCATCAACGCAGGTGTGCAGTTTTTAGCACCCGAATTAGGATGGTTACATAACGTATTAATCATTGGAAGTATATTTCTGATGGTGATGATTTTACAATTTTTTAGAAAACCGGACCGAGAAACTATAACCGACCTTAATTTAATCATTGCTCCTGCAGATGGTAAAGTCGTTGTAATTGAAGAAACGTTCGAAGGAGAGTACCTGAACGAGAAGCGTAAGCAGATTTCTATTTTCATGTCGCCGCTAAACGTCCACATAAATTTCAACCCGATATCTGGAATCGTTACGTATTTTAAATATCACTCAGGAAAGTATTTAGTTGCGTGGCACCCGAAGTCAAGTACCGAAAACGAACGCACAACTATAGTGGTGAAGCACCCAAAAGGCACAGAAATCCTTTTCAGGCAAATTGCGGGTGCAATGGCTCGGCGGATATGTTGGTACGTTGATAAAGGTCAGACGGTTAAGCAGGGGGCGGAGTTTGGATTCATAAAATTTGGTTCGCGGGTTGATATTTATGTGCCCATAGATGCAGAAGTATTGGTGAACATAGACGACGAAACGATTGGCGGACAAACCCCGATTGTAAGACTTGCATAAAAAAAAGGAAGCTAGAAGCTTCCTTTTTTTTATTTATAAACCTTTCTAAAACCCTTTATTTTTAAAACTTCAACGGGACAGAAACCTTTGTATCATCCCATATTAGTGTAATACTATTATCAGAAACATCAAAAGTCATAGCTTCTACGCTGTCTGATGTTTTCATTGGTTTCACTTTAACCGAAGCTATATCGTCTTTCATAATTTTCTTGTAGCCGTAAGCTCCCCACTGCTTCAAATTTGGATTCAATATAATTGTCCACTCTGATTCCCCGGGAATCGCAAATAGGGTATAAGTGCCAGCCTTTATATCTTTTCCACTAAAGTTTACGTCTTTCTTGAAAGTAACCTCAGTTCCGTCATTTGCTCCGGCACGCCATACTTTATCAAAAGGTACAAGCTTACCAAATATATCACGACCCTTCTTAGACGGCTGACCGTAATCAATAGATACGTTGCCACTTTCTGCGGTAACACGCGGGCTTGCGGGTTTTTTCTGAGCATAAGAAGCCGATGCAACAAATAAGAGTGCGAATAATGTTATTAAGTTCTTTTTCATCAATTTGTAATATAAGAATACGTGAGTGATGGTTAATAAACGTAAGAATAAGCCGCTTGGTTTTTTCTGTTTGTTAACAAGTCTTAAAGTCCGTTATAACTTCGCTTTAGCTGCTTTCAATCGTTCTTTTTCCTCTTTTTCTTTTTGTAGTTTTTCTGCCATTAATCGCGGGTTTGTTGGCTCATCGTTAATTATGTCTGATTCAATCAAACCATCACGCAAACGTACTATCCGGTGGGCGTATTGAGCTATGTCTTCTTCGTGTGTAACCATGATGATGGTGTTTCCCTTTTCATGAATATTTTCGAAAAGCTCCATTATCTCGTAAGAGGTCTTGGTATCAAGGTTTCCTGTAGGTTCATCGGCTAAAAGAATACTCGGGTCGTTTACCAACGCTCTTGCAATGGCTACACGTTGCCGCTGACCACCTGAAAGTTCATTCGGTTGGTGTGCTGACCTATCTCCCAAGCCAACGCTTGTAAGCACGTCTTGAGCCTTTTTGGTACGGTTAGTCTTATTGTAACCTGCGTAAATGAGCGGTAACGCGACATTATCCAACGAAGATTGACGAGGAAGTAAGTTAAACGTCTGAAACACAAACCCGATTTCTCTGTTGCGGATTTCTGCTAATTCATTTTCAGACATTCGGCTGACATCCTTCCCGTTCAATACGTAAGAGCCATTGGTAGGAGTATCCAGACACCCGATAATATTCATCAGAGTAGATTTACCTGAGCCGGATGGCCCCATAAACGCTACGTATTCACCTTTTTTGATAGTTATATTTATGGTCTTAAGGGCTTGCACTACTTCTGCACCCATCACATACCTTTTGGCGATATTGGTGGTTTGAATAATAACTTCGTTCTTTTCGGACATGATTTGCAGTTTATTTCTTCAAAAGTAACGATTCAACTCTTTACCGTATCTTACTTTTTTATCAATGTTTACTACGCCTGATAGGTGGGCGTTTTTTGCGGATGGTTGGCAATAAAAAAGCCGACTTTGAGAGTCGGCTTTTCTAAAAGTATGAAGAGTGAACAGCTTTTACAATTCGCGAACTTGCTGACCGTAAAGTTCTGCACGTTGTTGTTTTACGCGTTCATCTGATAAATAATCGTCGAAGGTCATCAACTTATCAAGCGAACCGTTTGGTGAAAGCTCAATGACTCGGTTTGCCACGGTGTTGGTCAATTGGTGGTCATGGCATGTAAAGAAAATATTGCTGTCAAATTCCTCCATTCCCTTGTTAAGAGCCTGAATTGATTCCAAGTCAAGGTGATTGGTTGGTTCGTCAAAAATTAACGCATTAGTTTCTGAAAGCATCATTTTAGAGAACATACAACGCTGTTTCTCTCCACCAGAAAGTACGGTACATTTCTTGAAAACTTCTTCTCCCGAGAATAACATTCTTCCTAAAAAGCTACGGACAAAAGTCTCATCTTTATTAGCGGAGTACTGGCGTAACCAATCGACTAAGTTTAAAGAACCGTCGGAGAAGTATTCAGAGTTTTCGTTGGGTAAGTAATCATTTGTTATCGTAACGCCCCATTTGAATGATCCTGACGATGGCTTTTTCTTCCCTTGCAGAATGTCGAAAAATGCTGAAACAGCTAAACCGTCTTTACTCAAAAATGCGATTTTATCTTTTCGCATCGTCTGAAAAGACAAATCTTTGAAAAGGTATTCGCCTTCTTCGTTTTTGTAGCTTAACTCTTCAACCATCAAAACCTGATCTCCAACTTCGCGTTCCGGCTTAAATCCAATGAATGGATAACGACGGGATGATGGTTGTATATCGGCTATATTCAATTTCCCAATCATTTTCTGACGAGAAGTGGCTTGTTTCGATTTAGCAACGTTGGCAGAGAAGCGACGGATAAATTCCTCCAATTCTTTCTTTTTATCTTCAGCTTTCTTGTTTTGATCGGCTTTTTGACGAGCAGCTAATTGGCTCGATTCGTACCAGAAAGAGTAATTCCCACCATAAACCTGAATTTTCTTAAAGTCAAGGTCAGCAATGTAAGTACAAACGTTATCTAAGAAGTGACGGTCGTGAGAAACTACGATGACCGTATTCTTGAAATTCATTAAAAAGTTCTCCAAC
>JBLHXN010000035.1:0-29044 GCA_047630355.1 Spirosomataceae bacterium
GTCTCACTGCATTTACTCGAAGACGTACTCGGCTGGGTAGCTGTGCTAATCGGCAGTATAATCATGTACTTTTTCGACTTACCAATTATCGACCCGATTTTGTCGTTGCTGATTTCGGTGTACGTACTTTATAATGCTTTCAACAGTCTGAAAAGTACCATAAAAGTACTTCTCCAAGCTATTCCTGAAAACACGAACGTAGATAAAATTAAAGAATATTTCAATAAGTTGCCCGAAATACAAAATTTTCACGATTTACACCTCTGGTCTATGGACGGCACTTATAATGTCCTGACCGTTCATATCGTAAAGAATACGGACGTTACGAGCGGGGAATTGAAAGGAAAAATACGGCACAATCTAGAACATTTGGGAGTAAACCACGCCACCATTGAGTTGGAAGAACCAGGTGAACACTGCGAAGTAGATTGTTAAGTTTATAACAGCTTTTCGAGTTTTTGAATAACTCTGTCGAAGCCTTCAAGTTTGCCAACTTCGTTAAAGGTTAGCCATTTCATTCCGTTTGCTTCTCGGGTATTAAATTCGATTTCTGCCCCATTATTTACTTGAAAAAAGTAACGAACATCAAAGTGAATGTGGACGGGTTCGTCTTTTTTTGGGTTAAGCGGAATTTCGTGAGCGTCTAAGTCAAAAATATATTCCTCAACTAATTGTAAATCAATCGACTGCAATCCCGTTTCTTCGCAAACTTCTCTGATTGCTGCCGCAAGTAAAGACGCGTCCGTTTCGTCGATGTGTCCACCGGGTTGCAGCCACTTTTTTAACTTTTTATGTTGTAGAAACAAGACTTTATCCTTCGCTGCGTCGAGTAGAAAAGCACTTGCGGTAAAATGACCATCGAAGTTTTTTCGGCTGTAAACAGACGTACCTGAATTACGTTTCACAAAATCCCGAAACGTTTCTGCGGCTTTCGATTCCTGCGGAAATCGCGTTTTGTATTCGTTGATTAGTTCAATAAGTTCAATGTGAGAGAGTAGCATTTTGTAAATAAGGTTTCAGGTCTTCGATTAGTAAATTAGTTCGCTTGAATTGTCCGACTTTATTCAGATGGTAAGCGGAGTCATAATAGAGATTATCAGGAAAGCTATACCTTTCAGGTGTACCGAGTAATTCCATACCCGACTGCTGTAGCTCATGATGGAGTTGTTCAATGACTTTTTGGTTGTACGAGAATGACGATTGGTTAAACGCTGGGAAAGCTATTAATAGCTGTGCTCCCCGCTTTTCTATAGAAGTCTCAAACTTTTTCATATAAGAAATCACTTCTGGGTTGTACTGACCAGCTAATACATCTGGCGATTTACTGAGCTCGGTTTGGTACGACCAGTGCCCTTCAACATCCCCGTGTGAATTGAACGCCAAACGATGGTACGCATCTATTGATGCATTATTTGCAAAAAGTGACGAAAGGTAAAACCTAATTTTAGATAATGCGTGGCGGGGCAAATTTTTAAAAAACAAAATCCATTGTCTGCTATCCAGTAATTTTAAATTTTGCGGAATGACGTTTAACCCTTGTACTAATGCGGCCGCACCAAGGAAGCTATCTTTTTGAAATTGAGCGTATTCAGGAGCCAAGACAATAATATCATTTTTTTTAACGTAAGGTTCGAGGTCATCAAGTATGTACTTTAAGCCGTATGCCGCGTGAATTGCCGTGTTGATTGTTGTAATTCCCAAAGAGGCTTCCACGGCGGGAGAATAAACCCCAAAACTCATATTTGAACCACCCGCAAAAATAATTCGGGACGGCTTATCCGTTGTTTCATCCAGTAGCTTATGCTTATCGTAAACGCTGTAGTGTAAACTCTCGGTTATCCACTTGGAAGGAATTAACCAGCCAGCTAAGAATATCAGCAAAAGTAACAGAAAGAAAAGTCCGGTTTGTTTCAAAAATTTACTCATCAGATATTAAAACTGGAAATACGTGAATTGCTGCTGCTCGCCCGAGTAGTAAATGATAAACAGAGCCAGAAAGATATAGAAAAAGCGTTTAAGAGGTTTCAAGTACTCAGGGTCCGCGAAATTAAGACCGTGTTCACTATTACGCTGTATCCATTCTAAGATAAATAATAAGGCTATGGAAACTGCATAAAGCCGCAAATTGGTATCGCTAAAGCTTTGCGGTAGCGTGAACAAGGTTTTATTTGGAAGCTGACTGATTATTTCTACCGCCTTTTCGACCGAACTGGCTCTAAAGAAAACCCACGCTAAACAAGTAATAGCAAACGTTGTCAGCATTTGCATTAGTTCTGTAAAGTTTGGCAGAATGCGACCTTCCGCCACTACGCCTAAGTAACTTCTGTTCTTGTTTAGTAGTAAAAGCGGCAAGAAGAATACGGCATTTAAAGCTCCCCAAGTAATGTATGTCCAATTAGCTCCGTGCCAAAAACCACTCACGATAAAGATGATAAAAATGTTTCTCACCTTTTTACCTAACGAGCCTTTGCTTCCGCCCAACGGAATGTATAAATAATCCCGAAACCATGTGGAAAGAGAAATATGCCATCGACGCCAAAATTCGGCTATGTCCCGAGAAAAGTAGGGAAACGCAAAGTTTCTTTTTAAATCAAAGCCGAATAAACGAGCCGTTCCGATTGCCACGTCAGAATAGCCCGAAAAATCACAGTAAATCTGGATGGCAAAAAGAACACAGCCTAATAAAGTAGTACTGGCAGAATAAACTCCGTAGTCGTCAAAAATATGGATAACGTACATACTACAGTTATCAGCAATCACCATTTTTTTGAACAGCCCCCACAGAATTTGTCTGAGACCGTCAGTAGCCTGAAAGTAGTTAAAGGTTCGTTTTCGGTAAAACTGAGGAAGTAGATTTACAGCCCGTTCGATTGGCCCCGCTACTAATTGCGGAAAGAAGCTCACATATGTCAAAAACGATACTAAATCTTTTGCCGGCTCAAGTTTACGGCGATATACATCTATTGAGTAACTCAGCGTCTGAAACGTATAAAAACTAATACCTACGGGCAAAATTACATCTAAACGCCGGGCGTCAAACGAATGACCAAAAAAGGTAAATGATTGGACGAAAGAATCAAGGAAGAAATTGTAATATTTGAAATAAAATAAAAAGCCCAAGTTTAAAAACAGACTTAGAAACAGCAGAGTCTTCCGTTGGCTATTGCGTGATTCCGCAGCTATTTTTTTCGCAATGTAAAAGTCTACGATTGAGCTAAACAGTATCAACACCAGAAAGCGGTAGTCCCACCATCCGTAAAAAAAATAACTCGCTGCTAACAAGAAAATATTTTGTAGCTGAAGGTTTTTATTGACGACAAACCAATAGATCAGAAAAACTACCGGAAGAAAGATTGCAAATTCGATGGAATTAAAAAGCATGCAAGAAAACGGTGAAGTGTCCGTTAATTTTAGAGAGTACAGTGTATTGAATTTTCACAAAATTAATTTAATCCTCTAAATACACCCATTTTTTAAAGATTTATTGCGAGAAATTTACCCACGTCGCCCGTACAAAGTTCGGAGGTGTTTGTACCGTATACTCGTAACCTAAACGGTCTATTCTTCACTAAACTTTATATCCTTCAAAAATAGCTGCAATGACGTATTCCCCCGAAAGGTATTCGTTTCGATGGTATAAGTTGCGTCGAAATATTTGTGTTGTAAAAGCGGTTTATAAAATTGCTCGGTCATTCCAAAACCCAAAGCAGTTAGGGTCATGCCGGTCTCTTCTTCGAGTAATTCTAATTTGAAGTGCTTTTCTTTCAGAATACGGGGTTTGGCCGCAAGTGATAAGCCTTTTGTCATAAAAACGGGTTGCATATTTTGTGGCCCGAACGGAGACATTTGCTGCATAATGCGGTAAAACTTCGCCGTGATATCAGAAAGATTTACTTCTAAATCCACCTCTATTTTGGGAACGAGTTGTTCTTCCGTGATGTGTTGCCGCACGTACGAATCAAACGCCCGTTTAAAAGGCACCACATTTTCGAGCGGTAACGTCATTCCGGCGGCGTGCGTATGACCACCAAATTGCTCTAAATGCTCCGAACAAGCCTCCACCGCTGCGTACAAATCAAAACCAGCTACTGAACGGGCAGAACCCGCCGCTACTCCTTTTGATTCAGTAAGAATTATTGTGGGGCGATAGTAACGCTCAATGCAACGGGAAGCCACAATGCCAACTACGCCTTTGTGCCAGTCTTTTTGAAATAACACCGTACTTTTTGCTTCATTCAGCATCCATCTATCGGCTTCAATCATAGCAACGGCCTGTTCTGTGATGCGGGAATCGTGGGTTTTTCGTTCGGCATTATTGTCGTGAATTTCTTGGGCAAACGCCGTCGCCTCGTTATAATCTTTCGATAACAATAATTGAACGGCGGCTTTGGCGTGTTTGATTCGGCCGGCGGCATTGATGCGGGGACCAATGACAAATACCACATTTTGAATATTCATTTCGGTGGTAAAACCCGCAATTTCTTTCAAGACCTGAATCCCAATTCGAGGCGTGGCGTTCAGTTTTTTCATGCCGTAGTAAGCCAGAATTCGATTTTCTCCAACAATTGGAACGATGTCAGAACCGATACTTATCACCGCTAAATCAAGGTATTCGAATAAACTTTCCAACGGAATATTGTTTCGTAAACAATACGCTGTGAGCAATTTAAAACCGACGCCATTTCCGGTTAATTCTTTAAACGGATACGTACAGTCTTTACGTTTTGGATCAAGAACCGCAACCGCAGGCGGCAGCGTTTCGCCCGGTTCGTGGTGATCACAAATGATAAATTCAATACCGAACTTCTCTTTTGCCCAAGCTACTTTATCTACTGATTTTATTCCGCAATCTAGGGCGATGATTAGCGTTACACTTTGCTCACTTGCCCACTCAATTCCTTTATCTGAAACGCCATAACCTTCTTTATAGCGGTCAGGGTTATAGTATTCTAAATTTTCGTAAAATGTTGACAGAAAGCCATATACCAACGCCACGGCAGTTGTGCCATCTACATCATAATCACCGAAAATCATTATTTTTTCGTTTGACCGAATAGCAAGTTCTAATCGTTCGACGGCTTTTTGCATATCCTTCATCAAAAAAGGATCGTGCAAATCTTCGAGTTTGGGGCGAAAGAAGTTTTTCGCTGAATCATAATCAGCAATACCCCGCTGCCAAAGTAAAGTAGCTAAGGAACGCTCAATACTAAGCTCTTGCTCTATTTGTTGGACAATCTGTAATTCTTCGGTTGATTTAGGTAGCGGCTTTTGTTGCCAGCGTTTTTCGGTCATATGGCAAATTTAGGAAAATTGAAACAAAGAAATTGCCCGAATTTGTCCCAATTGGAAATATGAAAACGATTTCGCTGTCTCACGCACCTTTAATCGGGTAATATTTGCACTGAGCAGATTAATTTCGCTACTTCAATTTTCAAGTTCTCCAACTTGAATTATGCTTTTGAATAACCATTTATAATAATTAATGAACGCCGAAACGCTCATCGCTGCTGTTACGTTAGTAACAATTTTAATTTCACTTCTACTCGCTGTATTCCTGCTTTCGGTGAGAACAGAAAGGAAATTAAGTAACCAACTGTTTGCCGCATTTCTTATTCTGACCGCCATTGATATTTTCGGAGTAATCGCAACGCCAGAAACAATTTTTTTTGGCAAGTTAGATGTTTTCCGGAGCATGATGATTTTCCTGCACCTGCCCGTTTTCTACTTATATATTCTGTCGGTTTGTTACGCCGATTTCTCTTTGCAAAAAAAGGACTTACTACACGGAATTCCATTTGTATTAGTAGTTGCATTTTTGGCACTTGACTTTCTCACAATTGATCACGACAGTAAACAGTCAATTTTTGATAATCAACAGCAAGTAGTATTTTTCAAACTCGTATTTACTTCTCTCCATATTCAGGTGTTTACTTATTTATTTCTGTGCTTTAAGATACTCCTCAGAACCCGAAAATTATACGTAGAGAATTACTCCGGTGAACAATTTGAATCTTACAAATGGTTGTTTCAACTAATCACAGCACTCACCATTTTTTATGTACTTGCATTAGTAAAAAATGTCGCTAAGTTTTCTGAGGAGTCAACGCTGAGCGAGTGGTTCCGAACCGTCTTACTGATTTTCGAACTACTGGTTTTGTGCGGTTATTTATTCAAAGCGTTGAGCAAGCCGACGCTCTTTCGTGGGATTAATTCAGGCTTACAACTCGTAAGCGGTTCACAAGTAAATGAATCCGACACGCTTAGTACTGACTTGCCAAAAATCGAAGAATATATGCAAACCGAGAAACCTTACCTCGACCCATCAGTGACCATTCAGCAAGTAGCCGACGGCGTAAATATTCCAGTTCGGGAGTTATCGCTTTTGATTAATAAACAGATTGGGAAGCACTTTTTTGATTTTGTAAACGAATACCGCATCGCAGAAGCGAAGAAAATTCTCGCAGATGTGGAACAACAGAAATTGACGGTACTCGAAATCTTGTACAGTGTCGGATTCAATTCAAAATCTTCTTTCAATACAGCCTTCAAAAAACATACAGGAACAACTCCCACAAGTTACCGCAAATCACTTATTATTAATAAACTGTAGAAAGTCGGACGCTTATTACGAGATAGTCAGACGTTTTATTTAGTTCAAGTATATTTAGTCGGTCGCGTAAAGAATCGGTAGTCTGCATATTTGTGTCATCGAAACATAAACAACAGACAAATGAAAAACTCAGGCACCTTATTTACCGCACTCTTCTTCGCACTTTCTTTCTTATTTACCAGTGCGTTGGCACAAGATAAATTCGCCGAAGCTCAAAAAATAATCGAGCAAATTCACCAAGATAACCCACAAGTATCCATTAGTATTGGCGTTGTGTTGCAAGGAGATGAGCACTTTTTTAATTACGGACGAACTTCAAGAGATACGAACGCAACGAAGGTCACAAAACAATCTGTTTACGAAATTGCCTCGGTCACGAAAGCAGTAACAGGTTTGTTAATAGCCCAAGCCATTGTAGAAGGTAAATTATCAGCCGACGACTATATTGACAATTATTTACCGAAAGACTATCACTTGGAAGAAAGTCTAAAAAATCGAATTAAAATCGAAGACCTGGCTTCTCACCAGTCAGGTTTGATAGATATAGACTTTCCCACTTTGATAGAACAAAATCCGCAACAACCAACGAAGGAAATCACTCCGGAGTCAATCGTAAAAATGATTAATGAAACGGACTCTTTAACAGATTACGGAAAATACCGCTATTCCACCGTCGGTTTTGTGCTATTGGGACAAATTCTCGAAGAAGTTTACAACAAGTCTTACGAAGAAATTCTGAACGAGAAAGTTCTGCAACCGTTACAAATGAACTCGACTTACACCTCGAGCTTTGGCACTGCCGCTTTGATGCAAGGGTACAACGATGAAGGAGGAAAACAAGAGGTATTTGTTTGGAATTGCGTTGCTCCCGCCGGTTTAATTAAATCGTCAACTGCTGACATGACAAAATACTTAAAAGCAGTTTTGGGCAATAACAAATTCGCAGCGGCGGTAAAGCTTCAAAGCCAAGTATTTTACGACGATGGAGAAAGGCAGATCGGCTTGGGAGTGAATTCGATTGCCATTGAAGAAAATACGTTAATTGCAAAGACCGGAGACACGATGGGACAATCTTCGGTTCTTGCTTACGACCTTGAGAACAATTGGGGAATAATGATATTTGTAAACCAACGCAACGGAAAGATTCGGGGACAATTGTTCAATGAATTGTACGAAATATTGAGTAAGTAATTATTAATTTTATCGAATTTTTATAAAAAAAGTGGGTTTGACACCGCTGGAGTCATATATTTATAAGCTTTAAAAATACTATAAGTATGTGACCCTAATCCGGACGGTCGGCCGCTGCCGTCAGACACTAGTAAATTCCCGAATTCAAACGCTTCAATAATCTCACATGAAATATCTTCTCGTCTTACTTTTATTGCCGTTTTCCACTTTTTCACAAGAGCGGCATCACCCATTGGTTCCGAAATACGGAGCAATTTTCGATACGCCGTTTGCTGTTTCAATCGTTGATACAAGTATCACGTATAAGGTTGTGATTGACGTTACTGAAGCCCCGCAAGACCCAATTACAGAAGTTAATCAGATTTATGACCGAGTGGCTAAACTAATGAACTTACACGCGGAAGCAGGAGTAAAAGAAGCCAACATGAATTTCGTTTGCGTCATTCACTATAAGGCGACTACTTCGGTATTATCAGACGAAGGATTTATGAAAGAGTTTGGGAAAAATAATCCGAACACCGAAGTGATTCAGCTACTTGCAGACCACGGAGTGAAGTTTTACGTTTGCGGGCAATCTTTAATTGCCCGTAAAATAATCGACTTGCCGCTAAATCCGAATATTAAACCAATTCACGGTGCAATACTTGGTTTGTCGCATTTTCAGAACCTTGGTTATGCACTAATGAATTGAGATCAATAGCCCCTACCCAATTCAACCTCGTTATTTAACTTTTTGCCGCTCTCAAATAGAGTTAAGTTTTTTAAGAAAATTCTGAATTTCCCGCGATGCTCGTTTCGTTGACCGCCTCCGGTATGTTGCAGAATGAGCACATTAGGTAATTCCCAAAGCGTATTATTCGCCGGAAGTGGTTCAATTTCGGTCACATCTAATACCGCCCCTTCAATTTTCCCTTCCGAAAGTGCTTTTGTTAATGCTTTTTCGTCCACGGTATTTCCCCGTCCTACGTTCGCAAAAACCGCTTCTGATTTCATCAGACCAATCATTTCCTTCGTAAAAAAACCATCGGCAGTACCGGGTAGGCAGGAAATAACCAAATCCGTTTCGGGTAAAATTGCCTTTAACTCGTTTACGCTGTGAATGTCTGCGTCGGGATTATTTCTCGCTAAAACAGTAACTTTACAGTTAAATCCATGCAAGATATTCTTTACGCACTTTCCAATTTCTCCCGCTCCAAGTATGATCACTTTTTGACCGGAAAGCAGTTTCATTTCAAGGCGGAGCGGTACTCCTATCCACTTCTTCGTTTTTTGCAAAACAACCAGCGTATCAATTTTACGATACAACGCTAATACACCTCCCACAATAGTTTCGGCACACGGTTGAGCGTAATAATCTCCTACATTCGTGACGGGAAAGTGAGGAGATAGGTGCTTAAATTTATCAAATCCCGCCGATTCGATTTGCCACCATTTCAAATGGTTATGTTTGCGTTCGAGCCACCCTAACGAGGCATTTCCCAGTAAAATGTCGGCTTCAGCGTAAGCGTCAAATTGTTTTTCTTCTGGTAAATCCTCCTTGAATATCACCGAGTATTTTTCGGGAAGTCTTTCAAGAAGAAACGCCCGGTCCGCTTCATTTGCGGGAATAATTATAAATATTTTCATGGCTTTTTTTCTTTATTCACATGCTTTCATAAAGTCGTTCACAACGGCGGCACAAACTTCAGGTGCTTCGTGCATTCCGGCGTGAGCGGAGTTATCCAAAATCAGAACGTACGGCCTTTGGAGTGAAGCAACCACACTCAACGCATCGTCGAATTCTATAAACTTATCTGCTTTTCCAATAACGTGCAAAACCGGGTATTTAGCATTTTTCAAAACCGCCTGCGTATCTTTCCTGTTTTTCATCGCTTTGGTAGCAACCTGAAGTGCCTCCGTCGGGATGCGTTGGTTATCGGCTAATTGTTGTTTAATATACGTTGAATTCCGTTTTAAAAATTCAGGGTGGTACATTTTAGGCAAAAAGTCTTCGATGAAAGTTGCGGCCCCGTGTTTCGCCAAAAATTTTACGGTTTTATCCCGACTCACTTTCTTTTCTTCCGAATCGGCAAAAGCCGTGGAGTGAAATAGCCCAAGTCCAGCAATAAAATCTCCGTGTTTTCGGGCGTACGCCAAAGCAATGTACCCGCCCATCGAATGTCCGATTAAAGTGAAGTAGCGAATTTTACGTTGCAGTATTTCTGAGTGAACCCAGTCAGCGTATTCTTCAATACTTTGGCAAAAAGTAAACGCCGAATAGTCAAGCGTAATATATTCGTTATCTGTATTTAGCAGCGGAGTAAAAGTTTTCCAAATATCTGCCGTTTCCCCAAATCCGTGAAGTAGTACTATTTGCATATTTTCTTTATTGTGAGTCAATCCCGATAACTATCGGGAAGTGAATTGGTAAATATCGCGATAGCAATTCGACCAAATCTATAAAAAATGACTTAAATTTAACTTTGGCTATCTATACAACCTATCAACACATGAAACCAAGAAATATCTTTCCCCTATTTTTTTTACTCTTCTTTTCTTCTATCACTCTTCCGCACGAAGGAAACGCTCAGGAAAAACCCAATGTTCTCTGGATTTCGGTGGAAGACCTGAGCCCACGGTTAGCCGCTTACGGCGACAGTACCGTTTCCACGCCAAATATTGACCGATTGGCAAAAGAAGGAGTAGTTTACGAACACGTATATACCACAGCGGGCGTTTGTTCTCCCGCCCGGAATGCCATCATAACGGGACGTTATCAAACCTCCAATGGCGGACACAATATGCGGACGATTGGCAATACGTATCCCGAAAAAACGGGGCTACCAAAGTCGTACAATTCCGTTCCGCCACATTACGTAAAATGTTTCCCTGAATACCTGCGGGCGGAAGAGTATTACACATCAAATAACGTAAAAACTGATTATCAATTTGAAGCTCCCGTAACGGTTTGGGATGAGGTGAGCGAAACCGCAGATTGGCAAAAAAGAGGTAAACGTCAGCCATTTTTTACGGTGATTAACTTCACGACAACGCACGAATCACAGGTTTGGAAACGGGATAAAAACCAGCTTCGGGTTGATCCCAAAACCGTACCCGTTCCACCATACTATCCTGATAATACAATCATTAGACACGATATAGCTCGGCATTACTCCAACGTTTCAGAACTGGACGATCAAATTGGTGAAGTATTGAAGAAACTCGAAAAAGACGGAATTCTGGATAAAACGATCATTTTCTTTTGGGGAGATCACGGCGACGGGTTGCCGTTTTATAAGCGGGAAGTTTACAAACGGGGATTACACGTTCCGTTGATTATCAGGCATCCGAATAAAGCGATGGCGGGAACACGAAACACGGATATGATTAGTGCGATTGATTTCGGACCGACAGTGCTTTCTCTCGCCGGAATTTCAACACCGCTACAAATGCACGGACGAGCATTTTTAGGGCAATACAAAGGCGAATCCCGAACGTATATTTTCGGTGCTCGTGACCGCGTCGATTCGGAGTACGACCGCGTTCGTTCGGTGATGAACAAAAAATATCAATACATCCGTAATTTCTATCCGCAGCGTCCGCTTTACATGAATGTTGAATATCGAAAACAACAGCCAATAATGCAGGAAATTCTGAGATTACACGAAGCAGGAGAGCTAAATCAAAAACAAGCGTTTTGGTTTAAAGAAACTAAAGCCGAAGAGGAATTATACGACTTAGAACTCGACCCATTTCAGTTAAGCAATATCGTTCACAAAAAAGAAAACGTGGGCATTCTGGAAGAACTAAGATTTCAGATGGATAAATGGCTCATCGAAACAAATGACCTTGGTAGAGTACCCGAAAAAGAGCTTATAAAGATGATGTGGAACGGAAGCGACTCCCCGCCCATCACGGAAAATCCGACCGCAGAAATCATTGAGAGCAAACTATTTATCAATTGTAAAACGCTGGGAGCTTCCATCGGTTATCGTGAAAAGGGAACGGATAAATGGCACGTTTATACATCGCCAATTTCAATAAATAAACCAATTGAAATTATTGCTCACCGAATTGGATACGAGCCAAGCGAAACGATGACGTTCAAGTAAGTCATATTTTAAATTAGTATATCGGTATGAAAAGTAACTATTTAATCACTGTCCTAATCGGAATTTGTTTCAACGGTTTGGCAACTTATTCGCAGAAAGTTGAAGTTATAAAAACTCCGCCTTATACATGATGACGAATGCGAAGATTACGGGTTTACATTGGCAAATAATTATTACGGAGAATACGACGGTGGTCACGGAATACGACGCGGCGGAAATGGCATCTTTCCTCCGGCAACCGCCAACTCGACAGCAGATTTCACCGACCGTTCAAATAAAGCGGTGATGAAATCTGCCCATTTCCCAACAAATTTTGAAAAGCGAATCAAAATCAAACCCGGAACCAACGCCTTATGCCGTAAGTATATTGCAATTTACATTTTGGGTGGTCATCATATTATTGGCCATTTCGCTTGTGCGAAAACTACTAAAGCGAAGCCTCCCCGATAATTCAATCCGATATAAGTCTCAGAAATGAATCGAAATTGTGGGCTATATTCTCATTATCTTGTTGAGCATATCGTATTTCGCCGGAAATATTAAAGACTTCACGCTCGCCATCGAATCGCTTTCGGCGGGGATTACGATTACGCTTCAGGAATTAATTTTGAGCATTGCGGGCTCGTTTTACATTTTCTTCGTGAAAGTTTACAAACCCAGTAACAGAATTGAAATCAACGGAATTAAGGGTGACGTAATAGATATTGATGGCATCTACACGACCGTGATAGAAATTGGGAAATGGATTTCGAGCGATAATTACAGCGGTAGAATAGTAAAGCTCAGTAACTCGTTCGTATTTAAAAGGGCGATTTATAATTACTCGCAAGATTTCCCGTTCGTATAGGACGAATTTAATTTACCCAGCAGATACGGTTCGGACATCGAATTAACCAAGTCAATAGTTATCCAAACTGCTCAGGAGGTTTTGTCGGAGTACGTTGCACAATCTCAATCAAAATGGCGGGAGTTAGTTGATAATCATTATATCAAAGACGCACAAGTTGAGCCAACGCTGGCACTCACCATGACCAATAACTGGGTTCAATTTAACCTTCGGTACATTGTAGATTACAAAAAAGAAGAATTACCAAAAGCATCCTGCACGATAAAATTGGGAAAGCCATTCTGGAAACAAACGGCGGCGTAACGTTAGCTTTTGCGACCTTCGAAATTGTCAAAATTCCAACGATTAACGTGAACGGTAAGGATAAAAATCTGATAAACCTGACCCTAAGTCGAATAAACTTTCAAAATAAAAACACCATGAAGTACTTTAGTAACGCAAGTTCAACAGCGAAGAGTAATGCCTCCGTACAAATCAAAGAGTCAAGTATTGCGTTTGGAATTACGCCCGAAACTGCCGCGACTTTGCCAAATCCGGCGGAGTTATTTTTGGGTTCTTTTTCGGCGTGTATTCTGAAAAATGTCGAACGCTTTTCCGAAATACTGTAATTTGACTACTCAAAAGTCGAATTAGTAGTCAACGCAACCCGACTGGAGGAACCTCCAAGAATGGACGAAATCACCTACGAGTTGAAAATCTACAGCAACGACGACCGCTTGAATATCGACTTGTTGAAAAAGAATATTGAAAAATTCGGGACAATTTCTAATACAGTAAAATCTTCGTGTATAGTTGTGGGTGAAATAACGAAAGTTACATCATAAAATTTAACAAAAGATGGTATCTTTCCCTTTCGCTAATAATATTCAGTAAACATGAAAAAACGCTTACTATTCTGTCTTGCTTTATGCTTTTCCGTTTCAGCGGTTATAGCTCAAAAAACATCTATTTCCGGAATGGATTCTTCCGTAAAACCAGGGGATGATTTCTTTATGCACGTAAACGGGAACTGGTACAATTCCATCGAGATTCCTTCCACCCAATCGGGGGTTGGAGCTTATTCGTTTATGAATTACCCGCAACGCATCCGAATGCAAGCAATTCTGGACAGCGTGTCGTCAATCCGAAGCAAAACGGGAAGTATTGAACAACAAGTCGGGGATTTTTATGCCTCGGGTATGGATACCATTACGATTAACAAATTGGGTTATCAACCCATTAAACCAATCTTAAAACGTATTGATAATATTAAAAGCGTACCGGCTTTGATGCGATACATCGCCGAACAAACTACGGTGAATAACTATTCCGTTATCGGTTTCCGCGTTGGGGCTGATATCAAAAACAGCACCGTCAACATTGTCAATTTGAGCCAAACCGGACTTGGTTTACCGGAGCGGGATTATTATTTCCGAGCCGATTCTTCCACCCTCGCCATTCAGGAAGCCTACAAGAATTACATCACGAAGCTATTTACGTTAACTGGCATCAAAGCCGCAAATGCTGCAAAAATGGCAGCCGCAGCTTACAGTATCGAAAAAGCACTCGCCGAAGCCCATAAGACAAATATTGAGCGTAGAAAGGTTGAAGCAAACTACCATAAACTGGCGGTGAATGAAATTACCGAACAACAACCGAATATCGGCTGGAAGCAGTATTTTAAGGCAATCGGCGTGAACATCGACTCCGTAAATATGCAACAACCGGCTTATTATGATCGGCTGAATTCGCTGTTAGTTTCCGCTTCGCTCGAAGACTGGAAAGTGTATTTGAAGACACGGGCTTTAGTTACTTACGATAGCTACCTAAGCAAACCTTTCGTTACGGCTTCATTTGACTATTCAAAAATTCTGAGCGGACAATCCGTTCAAACGCCACGTGGAGAAGAAATTACAAATGCCGTAGATAGGTCGCTTGGGCACGGTCTTGCTCAACTTTACGTGAAAAAATATTTCCCGGAAGCTGCTAAAAAGCGGATGGAAGAACTGGTTAAAAACCTAAAAACGGCGTTTGAAGCCCGTATTAATAAATTAGACTGGATGAGCGATGAAACCAAGACAAAAGCGAAGGAAAAACTCTACGCCTTTAATGAGAAGATTGGCTACCCAGACAAATGGCGGGATTACGCTGACGTGAAGATAAACCGAGGTACTTATTTTGAAAACCGCCTTGCCACGAGCAAAAATGATTTCAATTTTGCTTTATCAAAAGTTGGGCAGCCCGTTGATCGCACCGAGTGGTTTACTACACCGCCAACGGTCACGGCGTACAACAATCCACCGATGAACGAAATCGTATTTCCGGCGGGAATTCTACAGCCGCCTTATTTTGATTTGAACGCCGATGATGCTCTCAATTACGGCGGAATTGGGATGGTAATTGGGCATGAAATAACCCACTCGTTCGACGACCAAGGAGCGTTGTACGATAAAGACGGAAATGTGACAAATTGGTGGACGGACGACGATTACAAAAAGTTCAAAGCAAGAACCCAACAAGTAATTGACCAATACAGCGAGTTTACAGTCTTAGATTCGGTACACATAAAAGGGGCGTTAACGGTCGGTGAAAATACGGCAGACCTTGCCGGAATTGCTATTGCTTACGATGCTTTTAAACTAACCGAGCAAGGAAAAGGAAACGAAAAAATTAACGGCTTAACTCCAGACCAACGCTTCTTCATTTCGATTGCGAATATCTGGCGGGTGAAAACCAAAGATGCTTACACCAGAACGTACGTGAATACCAACCCGCATTCGCCACCTAAATGGCGAGTGAACGGCCCGTTGATGAATTTCACGCCGTTTTACGAAGCATTTGATGTAAAACCAGGCGATAAAATGTACAAACCGCAAAGCGAACGCATCACCGTTTGGTAAAACCGAAGCCCCGCCGATAAAATCGAGCGGGGCTTTTTCGTTACAGGTATTTACAGATTTATAATACTAACTTTTATTGAGTATTAACTGTTAGTAGTATAAATAGTTAAAAATTGAGATAACAAAATATGCAACGCAATTCACTTATACTTTTCCTTCTTTTCGCAACCCTTTTTTCGTCTTGTAAGTACACAAGAGATAACTGGTACGAAGAATCTCAACGCACACTCGATTACGAAAACAAAGCCGTTTTAGATAGTCTTATCAAGGCTACGCCGATTTCAAAAGACACACTTTTCCTTGGGTTTACGATCGGGATGAGCGAGTCAGATTACGAAAATCATATTCAAAAAATACGGAACGAAGGGAAGCTTATTTCCTTCGCAGACTCTAATAGCTTCACTACTACCTACGGAAGAACTGATTTTGGTTCCGGCTACACATTCACGACTAATATTTCTACCGAAGTACTTGATAAAACCGTGACCGGAGAAGGTCAATACTTTCTCAAACCTGTTTACAATCAAAACGGAGAGCTGATGAAACTGACCATATTTCCCGTTGAGAAATGGAACAAGAAATACGCTTACGAAACACCTAATTGGCTGGAAACGAACGTAGAAGACAATTCGGTAGATTTCGGTAACGAAGCTTTAGAAAAAGCTTTAATTGACAATAAATTTCTGGGAAAATTTGATTACATACGCAAAAAAGGAAACCTAATCATCTATCGGGATACTTCAACGGTTAACTACATGGAATTAAAAACCGTACTGATTGACTTAGTAGATAAAAAAGCCGAGCGAGACAGAATCCGAAAGCAGAACAAGGATATTGAATTTTGATTTTTTAAAATAGCACCATAGGTGCGACCTTTATGCAACCGCCGCTCGGCAGAAATAAGATGTAAAACGATTATTTAAAGTCCCATCAGAACAATCTATATTTAAAAAAGATTAACTTTAATTATTACTTTGAAAGAGTTTACACAAGATTTAGATGAGAGATGCAAAAACGAAGAGCTATTAAATAGAATAACCGTGAATCCGCAAATTTGCCACGGCAAACCATGTATTAGAGGTTTACGGTATCCGGTTAAAATATTTTAGAAACACTTGCCTCAAGAATGACCTTTGCCGAGATATTGGCAGATTACGAAGACTTGGAAGAAGCAGATTTGCAAGCGAGCTTGCTATTTGCCGCTGAGTTGAGCAAGGTCAAAAATATCAATCGCTTAGTTGCATAAAATTTATAGTTGATGCTCAATTATGCTGTGCGAATGTCTCTGACTTCGCACGGGCGACTGCGGTCTCCTGACCGCTTTAAAAGAGAATTAGCAACTTTTTTGATTTTACCAAGCACCAATTCTGCTATTATTCAAAATTGCATAGATATGAGATTTGGCAATAATTCCTTCGTATTCTGCCAATCTATCTCTTTTCCCAATTTGAAGAGCCTTGTTAAAATTCTTAGGTGTTAACGCATAAGATTTTACGGTGTCGATGTAAATACTCCCATTCATATGAAGGCTATATGTGAAAGCTATTTTTGTCTTTGTGTAAAAAGTTTCTCCCTGATGTTTTAATATGTTTTTCCAAATTTTATCCATGTCTGCTTTGTTTTACTGTTCAAATATTTGTCCCCCCCTCCCCCTCACATCACCTTTGTATAAATCCAATCCGGTAATATTTTCATCAGCGTTGCAATCAAAACGTAGCGTTTGGTGATATACGCAACGGCTTTTTTACTTTCGATAGCATCAGCAATTTGGCGGGCGGCTTTTTGCGGGGAGGCAACCCAAAACATCGTTTTATTTTGTTCAGTCATTGCCGTTTCTACGAAGCCCGGACGAATATCGGTTACGTGAATATCTTTGTACCATTTCACGGAGCGATAACGTAAGCCTTCTAAATAACTCGACATAAATGCTTTGGTGGCGTGGTATTCAGGAGCGTACGGGCTACTTCTCGTAGCGGCAACAGAGGAAATTCCGACCAAATGCCCTTTCTTTTGCGTTTTGAAATACTCGTAGCCGTAATTTGCCAACGCCATGAATCCGCGGGCGTTGATGTCCACAACCTGTAATTCCTGCTCGTACGTAGCTTTCGGATATCCAACTCCGGCGTTGATGATCAACACATCACAGCCACCCATTTCTTCAATTAGTTCCCCCAGTATTTGACGCGATTCTTCGGTGTTTGCTACGTCCATAAATGCGGTATGAATTGCGGCATTCGGAAAACTGTTCTTTATTTCTTCCAGTTTTTCGGTGCGTCGTCCCGTAATTCCGACGATGTGGCTGTTGGCAGCATAATGTTCTGCGATGGCTCTGCCGATACCTGAAGTAGCTCCAATGATTAAAACTTTCATTTTTTATTGATGGGTTTGAACACTAAACTTACAAAAAAAGGTTAAAGAAATGACTATTCGTAAGTTCAACTATCCACAACTGTTCAACTATGACTAAAATGTCTACGCTCCTTACTGGATTTACCTTACTGCTTTTCCAAAATTTCTCGTTCGCTCAAATTTCGCAAACGGTTAGAGGCAGCGTTTCAGACGCTACAAGTCAGAAAGGACTCGTCAAGGCAACGGTTTCTTTAGCTGACACCGAGCACAAAACATTCACCGATGCAAAAGGCGACTTTATCATTAAAAACGTACCACCGGGACGTTATACCGCCGTTGTTACTAACGTAGGATTCACGACTAAAAAAATAACCGAATTATTAGTGCAATCGGGGAAAGAATTGATTCTGAACGTAATTCTCGAACCTTCGATAAATCAGCTTTCCGAAACTACCGTTACCGCCGCTTCACCCAATTTATCGGGTGCGTTGACGAGTATAAACACCATTACCACCGAGCAGGTAATGCGTTACCCGGCAACGTTTATGGATCCCGCCCGACTCGCTCAATCTTTTGCCGGAGTTGCGGTAAACAACGATCAAGCCAACGGAATATCAGTTCGGGGAAATAACCCAAATACACTGCAATGGCGATTGGAAGGCGTGGAAATTGTGAACCCGAACCACACAAGCAACGCCGGAACTTTTGGCGATCTACCAACCGCTGCGGGCGGTGGCGTGAATATTTTATCAGCTCAATTGCTCGGAAATATGAATTTTCTGACCGGAGCCTTTCCTGCTGAATACGGAAACGTGTTGGGCGGCGTAATGGACATGCGTTTACGCAAAGGAAACGACACCGAACGCGAATACACCGCTCAAGTTGGATTTATTGGAATTGATTTATCCGCCGAAGGACCATTTTCTAAGAATAGCAAGGCGAGTTATTTGGTAAATTATCGTTACTCATTCACGGGCTTATTAGGTTTAGGTGGAATCGATTTTGGCGGCGAAGCAATTGCCTTTCAGGATTTATCTTTCAACATTTCTATTCCCACAAAAAAAGCGGGAGATTTTACTATTTTCGGAATGGGCGGAAACAGCAGTAACGTCTTCACTTCCCCCGAAGATCCGGCGGAGTGGGAAGAGGAAAAGTCACAATTCAATATTGATTTCCGAAGTAAAATGGGTGCGATTGGAGTTACCCACGAAAAGCGTTTTGGAAACATTTTGTGGCGAAATGTAGTGGCAGTTTCGGGAACTGAAAGTGAGCGAATTCAGGATTTAGCACAGAACGGCACCAATGTACAGTATAATTTTACCACTAAAAGACTCATCAGTTTATCTTCCACATTGCAGCAGCCTTTAGGTAAACGTAATTCAATAAAGTACGGTATGTACGCCACTTTTCAGAAAGATGGACTGAGTATTCGGGAAATTGCTAACCAAAAGTTTTCTGACGAAAGTACACTTTTGCAACCTTTTGCTAGCGTTACATTTAGACCATTTGAGCGTTTGACGGCAAATGTAGGGGTGCATTATCTATATTATTCAATGAGCAATTCAATTTCGGTTGAGCCTCGGCTTTCGGCGGCGTATAAATTGAGTGATAAACAGACCATTGCCGCCGGTTACGGTTTGCACAGTCAGCAGCAGCCTCCACTATTATACATCACAAGCAGGTTAGATTTAAATAAAGCCCATCACTTTATACTTAATCACACGTTCACAACTTCTAAAAATAGCTTCTTCAAAACAGAATTATTCTATCAGCGTCTCTTCAATATTCCAAATATCCCTATTAATCAAAGTCTGATTTTTCCTGCTTCATCAGGAATTAATTTAATTGACGTTGTGCCATTTACGCAGTATGTTAATAGCGGTAACGGCACAAACTACGGCGTAGAATTTACCTACCAAAAATACTTAACAGACGGCTTTTTTATGTTAGCAAATGCTACCTTATACAATTCTACTTTTGAGATTGCCAACCAAACGTTCGATACTCGTTTCAACGGAAATTACATTTTCAATTTGACAATTGGGAAAGAATGGGAACGTACTAAAAACAGAATTCTGGGCGTAAACGGACGAGTGGTGTACATGGGCGGATTCCGCGATACACCAATTGACCTGCAAGCTTCCAGAAATTTCAGAACCACAACTTACGAGCCTAACGTACCATTTACCGCTCAGCAAGCCGATTTCTTCCGCCCCGATCTCCGCATTTATTGGAGAAAGTCAAAGGCGAAATATTCACGAATGCTGTCACTCGATATTCAGAACTTTGCTAATTACGAAAACGAAGCTTTCCGCTATTACGATTCATTTTTGGACGAAATTGTGGTTAAAAAACAACTTGGCTTGATTCCGATGATAAATTATCGGTGGGAGTTTTAGGCCTCTTCATTAAAACCTTACAGGTCTGAAATTTGGGTATTTATAGACCTGCAAGGTTTACTCGGTTAAACCTTTTTAACATTTGAAGCAACGTTTGTTCCTGACGACCCATCTATTGAATAATCAGGAACAAAAAACACTTTAAATGAAAAAGCTAAGCCCGTATTTATTGAGCATTTGTTTGCTCGCATTTGTAACGTCTTGCACGTTACTTCGCAATGACGACGTATCGCCGCAGGGTGAGAAAACCAAAGAGTTTAACGTTTCAAATTTCGACGAAGTTGACGGCGGAAACGCCATTTATTTCACCGTAAAAAAAGGAGCATCTTTTAAAGTCTCCGCCATCGGCGATGGTCGGGACATCGACGATTTAGACATTCGAGTGAGGGGAAATCAGTTGAAGGTTGACTACGTAAATCGTATCGGTAGAATAAAGCGATACCGGATGGATGTTTTGATTGAAATGCCCACTGTGGAATACGTTAGCTTCTCCGGAGCCTCTGATGCAATTGTGGAAGATTTCAGCGGTTTGAGCGAATTAAAAGCCAAGCTTTCGGGAGCATCAACGCTGCGTATTCGGCAAGGAATTGATAAACTCACCGCCGATATAAACGGAGCTTCCACATTATATGTCGTTGACTTAGTTGATGTGTTAGACGCCAATGTTTCGGGAGCTTCGACCGTGAATGCTTATGAAGCAGATGCCACGAAAGCTTACGTTCAAGCATCTGGTGCGAGTACAGTTCGGGTTACGGTTTCTGATTATCTGGAGGTAAACGCCAGCGGAGCCAGCAGCGTATTTTACCGAGGAAATCCCGATATTGAAGAGAAAACCAGCGGAGCGAGTAAGATTAGGAAGGATTAAAAAACCTCTTGCTAAACCCCACCCCGCAGAGAGGGAGAAGGTTTATATGTAAAGAAGCCCAGACAATTAATTGCCTGGGCTTCTTATTTACTCCCATCTGGGGGAAAGTTAGGGAGGAGCTATTTTAATTCGTCCCCGTTGCTGCTCCGCCTGACTGCTTTGCTTCCTGCATTGGATTTAATGCCGATGAGCGGTTGTTTTTGTAAAGCTGAAACTTCGTAGGTTGTTCCGGCTCCCTTGGGTAAGCGTTATCCGACGTATCAATGTCCGGAATTTCGTAAAAAGGATCAAGTTTAAACTTCGTTACCTTCTTCGTCGTAGCAATTGTCTTGCTGATTTCACCACTATTCATTCTCCAAATTTCTGCTGGATAACGAACCACTTCCGTAGTACCATCATCGTACGTCATTTGTACAATTACGGGCATCATCAATCCACCTTTATTTTTCAGTTTCAAAACGTAGAAGTTCTTCTTTTCGTCAATCGCTTTACGTTCGTCGGCAGAAAGACCAGCAATATATTCCTGATACTTCTTTTTCTCGGCTTCGGTAGCTTTGTACGGGTCGTAGCTGTTGTAGAAATCCTTCATGGTTGGGTCGGCTTCCACTACCGTTTGCTTGATATCCGTTCTGTTTCGGATATTACTCATGGTCTCTTTACGAGCCATATCTTCTTGCTTTTCGGCTGCTTTCGCTACTTCAGGGTTTTGGTCGTCAAGACTGTACCATTCTACATCGGCAATGGCTTGGTCAGCGGCTTCTACGCCATAAAACCATCCTTTCCAGAACCAATCTAAATCAACGCCGGATGCATCTTCCATGGTGCGGAAAAAGTCTGCGGGTTGCGGATGCTTGAACGCCCAACGACGCGAATACTCTTTGAAAGCGAAATCAAATAGTTCACGCCCCATCACGGTTTCACGCAAAATATTCAATCCGGTTGCAGGTTTAGAATACGCATTTGGCCCGAAAGTACCGGGCACAATATTATCAGAACTCGACATGATCGGATTTTGCTTATCAGCATCCGTTTTCATGTACCGAACAATAGACTGCGGCTGAATTCCCGTTGCCGGAAAATCACGATCCCATTCCAGACAAGCCAATCCTTCTAAGAATGAATTGATTCCCTCGTCCATCCAAGACCACTGACGTTCGTCAGAATTTACAATCATCGGGAAAAAGTTGTGTCCTACTTCGTGAATAACTACTAAAATCAGGAAGTTCTTCGTGCCTTCAGAGTAAGTTCCGTCTTCTTCGGGACGAGCTCCGTTAAAGCTCATCATCGGGTATTCCATTCCACCAATCGGACCATGAACCGAATAAGCCACCGGGTAAGGATACGCCACGCTTCGCTTCGAATACGAAGTGAGTGTGTGAGCCACTACGCGGGTAGAATACTGCCCCCAAAGCGGATTTGCTTCTTTTGGGTATAATGACATCGCCCAAACACTTTTTCCTTCCACGTTTACTTTCATGGCATCCCAAATAAATTTGCGGGAAGCGGCGAACGCAAAGTCACGCACGTTTTCTGCTTTGAAAACCCACGTTTTTGTACCCGTTGGCTTTCCCTTTTCGGCGGCTTCGGCTTCGCTTTGACTTACAATCAAAACGGGAATTGAGCTACTTTCAGCCTGCTTCAACCGATTTCTCATTTCTTTCGACAATAACTTGTCCATGTCCTGCAATTCTCCGGTTGCACCCACTACCATATCGTTTGGTGCGGTGATGGCAACTTCGTAATTTCCAAAAACCAAGGCAAACTCACCCTGACCCAGAAATTGCTTGTTTTGCCAGCCGTTTACGTCGTCATAAACGCACATGCGGGGAAACCACTGAGCCATTTCGTACAGATAATTTCCGTCTTTTTCGAAGAACTCATAACCACCGCGACCGCCCTGAGCGTTCACTTCGATAATATTATGATTCCAGTCAACAGAGAACACAAATTTTTGTCCCGTAGGAAGCGGCGAAGGTAAATCAACCCGCATCATAGTTCCGTTAATAGTATGTTTCAAAGGTCTTTTTGAAGCATCAAGTACAGAAGTGATATTATAACCGTACAACTTATCAGATTTGCCTTCTATGCCGTTGAGCGATCTCATGGATTCACCACGCTTAGTATCAATATTAGAAGAGCGGGTTATTTTACCGGTAGCATCGTCTTTGAAACGGTTTTGGTCAAGTTGCAACCAAAGGTAGCGAAGTGGCTCGGGCGAATTATTAAAATACGTGATCGTTTCAGAACCCGTCAGACGTTGGTTTACGTCGTCCAATTCAACTTTGATAGTGTAATCGGCTCGTTGCTGCCAATAATCGCGACCGGGAGCACCAGAAGCAGAGCGATAAGTGTTGGGAGTTGGCAGAGCCGTACCCATTTGCTCGAAATAATCATTTGCCTTGTAAGGCGAGTCCTGCCCCCAGGCGGTTAGTGAAAACACCGTCAAGAGTAGTGCGTAATACTTTTTCATTCGTTGGAATTAAGGTTTATTAAACTGAAAACCTTAAAGTTAACAGATTTTTTTGAGTTGGTGATTTTCATGAGGAAATGAATATTGATTTGCGGGATATAACGGGCATTTAAGTAGACCAATATTAGAATTCAATTACAATTGAAACAAAAGTATCAGTTATCCTGATTTGTATTTAAATTATGCAACACTGATAAAAATGCAGTCATGAAATACCTCATTTTTTTAACGGTTTTTGCTTTTTTTAGTCTGAATATCAACGCCCAATTTGTGGACGAAATGCGGTATTGGGGAAAAAGCGAAGTGCTTTTCAATAATCAAGTACTGAAGAAACCGAAGCAGTTTCGATTACTGATAGAAGAAAAAAATAACACCGGACTAACGAAAGCATTTAAAAAGTACAAACGTAAGCACCGCATCCATCAGATCTTTGGCGGTTTCACGAATGCTGTCGGTCCTTCAACAGCATTCAGTGAATTTGACGGAACGCAGCAAGCAATAAATTACTGGGTGATTCCGGTTGTTGCGGTAACTACGGGCGAGAAGGTTTTATCCAAAAAACCGTTTCACCGTGCCATAAAAGCATTAGTTGACGAGTACAATGATGTTGTGCTGATCGAAAATATTAGACTGGGACGTGAGTCATCTCAAAATATTAAATAACCCATTATCAAGCGTTTGAGTATTCATTCTGGCATTTGCTCCGTAGGAGCAGCATATTCGTAACTAATCCGTTAATCAAGCGAATTATTGAGTCCCATCGGAACAACATAAACGATTTCGTTAAATATGTTGTACCTACGGCACTTGACTGAACAAAGGTTTCTGTTTCTGCTATTAATATATTGCCTTGGTGATTCAAGTAAGTTGTAAATTCGACATTCACATAACCAATTTAACATTAGCTTTCCAGCACTTGCTGTAAAACCCGCTTGGTTTCGGGGAGTGGCTTGATTCCCAATTCGTCGTTCAAAACTTTCTCGCAGATTTCGTAAGTTTTTAACGCCATCGGGCGGTTGCCTTTATTGAGGTACGCCTGCATTTGTACACGGTAGGCCTCTTCCCACGCAATATCAATCAACAAGGCTTCCTGACAATGTTGAATACTTTCGAGCGGATTTCCGTTAACGAGCAATTCGGCGAGTGCCATGGTTGTACTTAAAAACATGAGTTGCAACCGCTCCCGCTCGTCACTTGACCAATCTTCGTAAACCCGATTTGGCAGAAACGAACCTCTGTACAGCAACATACTTTCACGGTAAACTTTCGCGGCGAATTTTTGATCAGAAACGAACGCTTGGTTTCCAAGCGAAACCAGTTCTTCAAAAACCATCGAATCAAGCATAATATCCCCATAGTCAAGTTGGTACGTTTGCCCTACCCGGTGAAAATATTTCGTTTCGCCATGGCTCTTTCGGTCGGGTTCGAGGGCTTTATTGATGCCGTGAAGGGCTACTTTGAAACCCTGATCGTCGATGTCGTCTTCCCACAATCTGTCTACAATTTGCTCTTTGTGCAGAGCTTTTCGGTTGCGTGCCATCAGAAAAAACTGAAATAATTGCACGGATTTATCCCGTCCAAAAACTTTGGTATTTAGTCGTTCGCCGTCTTTTCGTACTTCAAACGTTCCGAGTGTGAATATTTTCAAAGACGCATCTGTTTGCTTGGCTAATATGCGGTCAAGTTGCTCTTGCATATCACGGCTTTTTCTTATTCAGTTTCTCTACTTGCTGTCTCAGTTTTTCGACTTTATCCGTTAGCGTAGTCAACGTATCCATAATTTCCCGAAGTTCATCTTTTGGGGAAGAAATCCACTGGTCAATTTCAACCCGCGAACCGATTTTTTCTTCGATTTTTTGCCCGATAGATTCCTGTAAATGGTAGAACTGCTCCTGCAATTGCTCCTGAATGTGAGCGGCTTGTTTTTTCGGATCTTTGAAAGAATCAATCACCACTTTTGGAGCATTGCTCGCCATTTTTTTCCAGAAATCGAAGCTCATCGAAATGATTCCTTTTTGCTCTTCTTCCGGTTTGTCTTCAATGGCTTTGAGCGTCATATCCGAGAGTTTGGATTGCATGAAAGAAGTAGCCCGCTCGAAATTAGCGAAGCGTTGTTCATCACCCGATTGCACGTGCCGAATGCTGCCCCGCCACTGAATTTGTGGCTCGCCCTCTTCAGAATTATATATTTTCTGCGAAAGACGCAGCACAAAAGATGCAGTCTCTTCTTTATTATTGGTCATTGTTGGGTATATTTATCGTCGCTTACGCGTTGAATATGCGTTTCTGCATAAAACTACTTTAAAATTAGTTACACTACAAGTACAACAAACCTCATAATGCTGAACAAACTGACCGAAGGATTAGTCCAAGAAAACCTGCAACCCGTATCCGGGATGGATGCCGCTTTCCTCTACACCGAAACGCCCACGAGTCCGATGAACATCGGTTCGGTGGTAATTATTGATGGCTCACTTGATTTTGAAACTTTCAAAGCTACGGTTCATTCAAGAATTCATCAGTTTGAAAAACTTCGGCAGCGATTATTATACGTTCCTTTTAGCATTGATTACCCGTATTGGGTAGATGACCCGAGTTTTGACATTGACCTCCACATTGATCACATTGCATTGCCGAAACCAGGCGGTTGGAAACAACTTCGCAAAACGGCATCGTCTATTTTTAGTGAACCACTCGACCAATCAAGACCGCTTTGGAGCATGACTTTTGTGGAAGGTTTGGACGAAATTCCGCAAGTTCCAAAAGGCTCGGTGGCAATTATTTCTAAGATGCACCACGTTGCCGTTGATGGCGTGGGTGGTGCCGGACTCCTCAGTCTTTTCCTTGACTTTACAGACCAGAAAAGTAAGATTCCTACTCCCCGCCAGTTTCACCCAAAGCCAATTCCGAACGAATTATCGCTGATGGCAAGCAGTGCCTTGAGCTTCGCGAAAAATCCGTTAAAATTACCAAAACTGATCACTTCTGCCCTCACTGCAACATTGAAAGCGGGTTTTATTACGCGAATTCAAAAGGCTCAATTACCTACTGCACCATTCACCGCTCCCGCTTCTCCACTTAATGGTATTATTTCGGCTCGGCGAAAGTGGAACTCCGCTATTTTATCTTTGGATAGGATCCTGAATCTCAAGAAAATAATGGGCACGACGATGAATGACGTGATGCTCGCCATTTGTTCGGGAGCGTTGCGACGTTATTTGGCCGAGAAAGAGAAATTACCGTTGAAATCTATGGTGGCGATGGTTCCGATTTCCACCCGCTCGAAAGACGGTACTGACGAGGCAACCGACAATCAGCTTTCGGCGATGTTGGTGCAAATCGCGACCAATATTGAAGACCCGATTGAACGCCTCGAAACGATTCAGGAAAACACCAATCGGGGAAAAACTTATCAGGGAGCAGTTGGGGCGAAATCTCTGGCAAAAATGGCGGAAGTAATTCCGTTCGGTGTGGCGAATCAAGCGGCTCGTTTGTACTCCAAATTTAAGGTTTCGGAAATGCACAGTCCCGTTTTTAACGTCGCGATTACGAACGTTCCGGGTCCCGCAATTCCTTTGTACATTAATGGTCACAAAATGATTAGTGTGATGGGTTCCGCTCCGATTATTGACGGGATGGGACTGATAATTACCATTTTAAGCTACGACGGACACGTAACCGTCAGCCCATTTTCGGATGCGAATTCAATGCCGGGTGACGACTTGGATACGTTCACTCGCTATATCTGGGAATCAGCAAACGAACTGGAAGCGGCAATTTTAGCTCACGTAGAACAGAAAGCAAAGAAAAAAGCTCCCGCAAAACGTAAAACTCCACCCTCTAATAAGTTATTCCGCGATTTGAACAAGTTTCTAAAGGCAATGCCCGATAACGGCAAACCCAAAAGCGGCGTTTTCTTGTTCAACATAAAAACAGAAGACGAGCAAACCCTCGAATGGACGGTGGATATTTCAAAATATCCCGGCGAAGCGAATAAAGGTAAGCCCGAAAATCAGGACGCAACCTTCTCTATTTTGGAAGAACATTTAATGAATATTTCTGATGGACAATTAGACGTTCAAACCGCCTTCATACAAGGCCGCCTAAAAATTGACGGCGACTTTGACCAAGCCATGCGATTGGCGAATATTTTGGGGAAGATGTTTGCGAAGGGGTGAAAGAAGGAAAATGTGGCTTTTGGTGACGGTTAATGTAGGTATTTGCAAGTGTGGTCGGTTGTTTCACAAACCACAGGTTGATAAACAACCGACCCAAGCAGGTTTTAACGAATGTAAATAAATGGGTTTATCAACACAAATCCGGTACATTGACCTTCGTTTACAGTGCTGTTTAAGTGCTGTCGGGTGTTATCCACCCGACAAGCGTAGAACGTGGCAATCGGAGTAGTTTCGATAATAAAAAAGACAAAAACTAGCCCAACTACATACGAGAATGCGTGATATAACTTGTGCAGGTTGGAAACAACACAAGTGTCGGGCAGGGTTTTTAAAACGCCAAATATTGTTTCGATAATAGGCAAATCAGTTTATTTATCGGTCAAAGTTTAAATGAATTAACTTTTTGATTACTTTACAAGATTTCTAAATGTCGATTTAGTCCAGTTATACTTCCTGAATTTTTCATTTCCGAAACGTTAAACATCTAGGCTCTACGTTAGCAGTAAAAACGGGTTCAAACAATTGTAAATAGCCTTTTTTAGGAAAATCGTTTTGCAGAAAATGAAATAAATAAGTCTCGAAATCAAATAATATTTGGCATTTGTATAAGTGTTCCCGACAGCTCGACAGCTGTGTTGGAAACAACCTACACCACGGGTAAAAATGCTTATTCATAATACGTCGGAGTGAGGAATTGAACGTAATACTCTGGCATTCCGGTTTTTCTATTGTCCTTAGATACGGTAACTTTCAGCGGTCTTGTTTTGTCCTTATTTTCTTCAAATCCGTAATAGTAGATGTCTCCGTTTTCTTGATTTACATCTGCTATAGATGGGTATTTTTCACCCTTCCTCAGATTTATGAGAATCTCATAGTACCTCTTGCCATCTGCTTCAAGGTCACTAAAAAATATTTTCGCTTTACCTTTTGTGCAAACTTTTGAAATACAAGTTTCCAAAGAATCATATCCGTAGCGTTCAACGCTCAGATTATTTTCTTCAATAAAAACAAAATCATCAACGCCAGTAGCGTAATCTACTCCTTCTTTCTTTACTACAAATGCTGAATGAGTAGAAATTTCAATCATCTTGATTGGTAGATCTTTAGTATAATGATTCTCGCAGCCAAAAATAAAAAAGGAGAATAGTAAAAGTAAGGTGTTTTT
>JBLHXN010000036.1:0-28517 GCA_047630355.1 Spirosomataceae bacterium
CCAACGGAACCCGAACGTAAACACCGTGATAACCCGCTTGCTTTTGAGAAATTACGTTGGTATTAAACCAATCGTCGTAATGCTTTTTATCAGTGTCAGCAATGGTTTGTTCCGAAATTTGCGTTGGCATAACTTCCGCGTCAGTCGCTCCCTCAATAGGATATACTTTATTTTTTAACGTCAGTTTTTCTTCCTCCACCAGTCGCATGGTTTCTTCAAGACCAATCTTGGCAAGCAAGAATTTCATGCGTGCTTTACTGCGTGAATTGCGTTCGCCGTGACGATCAAAAACCCGCAAAACGGCTTCCATAAACGGCACGATTTCTTCGGTGGGAAGGAATTCGTACGCCACGTCGGCAAGGCGGGGTTGAGCACCCAAGCCACCACCAATTAGTATTTTAAAGCCTCGTTTCCCATCTTTTACTTTCGGGATGAAACCCAAATCATGCATGTAGCTTAATGCCGTATCTTCATCCGTGTTTGAAAACGAAACCTTGAATTTTCGTCCCATTTCCTGACATATCGGGTTACGCAAGAAGTACTCAAATATTTTGTGAGCGTACGGCGTAATGTCAAACGGCTCGTTGACGTCAACTCCCGCCGAAACCGAAGCCGTTACGTTCCGAACGGTATTTCCGCAGGCTTCACGAAGAGTAACATCGTCCCGCTCAAGTTCCGCCCACAATTCGGGGCTTCGGTCAAGGCTCACGAAGTGAATCTGAATATCCTGACGGGTAGTGAGGTGGAGGTTTCCGGTTGAGTATTCATCCGAAACATCGGAGATTCTTCGCCATTGACGAAAAGTCATTTTACCGTACGGCAATTTGATACGAATCATTTGCACACCGTTTTGGCGTTGACCGTAAACTCCACGAGCCAAACGCAAGCTTCGGAATTTATCTTCGTCAATTTTCCCTTCGTGGAATAATCTAATTTTACGTTCGAGGTCAATAATGTCATTTTCGACGACCGGATTCTCAATTTCAGTACGGAAACTCTGCATTTTATCGTTTAGATTGGAGATGTGAGAAGTGAGATTAGAGATTCATCCCTACTCTTAGTTTATTATAACTCTCTGTTTTTCAATGATTTGAGTAATTTATTTCAACTTTTACCGAGGCTTTTGGATTGAAATTCTGGACAAATATACTTAATCTACTGATTTAATAGAGTAATGGATTAAAAAATTGCAGAAAAAAGAAAATTTATGGTTTTCAATCTACTTTTTAGTAAAAGCAGTAAACCAAAAATGGGAAGGCATAATATAGTTTGTGTAGATGTGTATGAGTAAGATTGAATAACCTGCACTACGGAAATTCCTACTTAATTGGATCAAGTTCTTTCCATCTCCGGGTAGAATCTTCTTTCCAACCATTTGGACGATAAATCTGATTGATGTTAAAATGAATTAAGTAAGAAGGTAAGGTCTTTTCATTATCTTTATAATGAGGGTTTTTCTTTGTAATATATACTACAAGTCTATCTCTGAATGGGGTAGAATCAGTTACTACATCAAAAGGGTCTATCCCTCCGTTAAAGAAGCCCGATATGCACCAACGATTAAATGTCGAATCTTCGCAATAGAAATATTGGACATAAAAGTTCAATTCTTCATTTACACTAAATCCATTGTCAAGATAATTATGATCTTCAACGACTTTCAATAATGCCTCTTTGTCTCGTGGAAGGTTAACTAAAAAATATGACTCAGATAATGATTTCTTTTCGGGATTGTAGTCATACCCAATAAATATGGCTTTAGTAAGTTCTAATTTACGAACTAAGTGAAATATTATAATAAGTAAAAATAACATTTTCACTACTATGTAATCTTTTGAGAAAGCTTTACCCAAACTATCAGCTATTATTTTTTTAAGTTCATTTCAGCTTCCGTTATGAATGGCTCTTCCAGTCCTACACATTCTCGAATAAAATTACTTGTGATAAAAATAATACAAGTGCTCCATTAAATTCAAAAAAAAAGTCACTTTAAAATGAGTAAAATTTGAGATGACTTGCGTGTTGCAACATGTGTCGAGTCAAAAGACCACGACAACTGTTCATTTTCAAAAAATACCTCGCCTTATAATTTTGGAATAAAACATTCGAAGCAACTTTTCGTTAATGTTTTACGTAAATTAGATACTGAATCACTTTTGAAATCAAAATATAACCAATGAAAATAGCGAATCTTAGAAGTAACCTTTTCCTACTCCTGCTGCTTGTTTTTGTAGCGGGTTGTAAAGAAGATGAAATAACCCCGGACGTAGTTGACAGCAACAATCCAAACGCCGAAGTAAACAACTGGGTTTACGATGAAATGACTAACTGGTATTTGTGGGCTGACAAGCTTGCCGTGAAAGCAACAACTGCCAACGAACTAGCTCCTAATGAGTATTTTTCGTCGTTGCTTTACTTACCCGGCGATACAGATCGTTTTTCCTGGATTCAGGAAAGTGCTGAAGAGTTACGTAATTCACTTAACGGAAAAAATACTTCATTAGGAATACGTACCTCACCGTTTTACACCGACGATGCTAAGAAAAACGTTGCTTTCTCAATCGCGTACGTATTGAAAGGAAGTCCAGCGGAAAGAGCGGGGCTAAAACGTGGTGATTTCATCACGAAAGTAGGCGGAAACGACATTACACTTGACACTTATTCCTCCGCACTTTCTCCCGAAAACCTGTCACTTACATTAGGAGATTACGTCAACGGAAATATCGTTTCAAATACTACGGTAATTAACGTAACTAAAGAAGAAGTACAGACGAACCCGATACAGCATCATTCAGTTATCACTGAGGGAAATAAAAAAATCGGGTACTTGGTTTACACGCAATACCTTTCTCAGTACGATGATGAAATGAGAAAAGTTTTCGGTGAATTTAAAGCCGCTGGCGTAACAGAGTTGGTACTTGACTTGAGGTATAACGGCGGTGGTTACATTTCATCTGCCACAACGCTATCTTCCTTAATTGGTCGTGGGGTTTCTTCCAGTCAGGTTTGTTACCGTGACGAGTGGAACGCCAATATTACGAAGCAATTTCAAGACCGCTTCGGCGAAGATTATTTCACAAAATCCTTCAGAGACGAAGCAAATAATATTGGAGCATCTTTGAGCCGCGTGTTTGTTTTAACGTCAAGAGGCACAGCTTCAGCAAGCGAGTTGACCATGAATAATCTATTACCTTACATGGAAGTGATTCAGATTGGAGATAATACGTACGGTAAAAACGTGGGTTCTATTACGATTGACGACGACAAAAATCGTTGGAAATGGGGAATGCAGCCAATTGTTTTACGTACCGTTAATAAGAACGGGAATTCAGATTACGGTTCTAAAGAAGGTTTTGCTCCTAAAGTGCGGGTTTCTGACAACCGTCTTCCTTTTCAGGCTTTCGGAGATAAGAGAGAAACCCTTCTGAGTGCGGCAATTGAATACATTAACGGTGGTCCGACACTTGCCACTGCGGCAAACGCCCGCATTAGACCCTCAGAAAGAGTGTCGCCGCTTTCTGTAACGGATAATCCGAGAGAGAACCGCTTCGAAATGTACGCCGAGCCGCTTCCAAAGAAATGAATTACAGTTATTATTTACAAAAAGACCCGTGATTTCTCACGGGTCTTTTTGGGTTATACAGTCTTCTCAAAATTTACACGTTGAGGGCTCACTATTTACGTAGTAGCTTTTAAAATTCTTCGCATCAGGGTTCATGCAGCCTTTCAAATTTAGTAATTCTACTTTTCTAAATTCTACGGGATGACTTTCACTTTGCAGCGAGATGGTTCCTTGTGAGAGCATTTGTCCGTCGGGTTTGTCTTTTGGGTCAAAACCACTTACCACGCCACCACCAATACTTGGTTTAGTGTATT
This sequence comes from Spirosomataceae bacterium, assembly GCA_047630355.1. Lineage (GTDB taxonomy): Bacteria > Bacteroidota > Bacteroidia > Cytophagales > Spirosomataceae > JANQUM01. Next base: position 3,877 of record JBLHXN010000036.1, read on the forward strand.
CCATAGCTATCTTGCCGTTTAACCAATGTCTGATTAGTGAATCTCCGAACACTTCTACTTCGGCACGTACCCATTCGCCCGCCGGAGCGGCTTGGGCGGTTGAATTAATGCAGTGACGTGTGTCAAATTTACCTTCATACCACACGTTTGTACCGGGCGTGCAGAGGTTGCAGTCCGTGCGTGGTTTACCATCGTCAAAACCACCGAGGAGTTGTACTTCAATCGAAATCGGGAAATCCTGATTCAATCCCATACTTTGGGCGGATTGTCCGTGTATCATAATTCCGCTGTTTCGGAACGCCCAACCTTCGCCCTTCGGGGCTTGTTCGCCCACAAAACGGTACTCGGTTGCTATTTTGTAATAACTGAATTTGTCTTTGTAAAATAAATGCCCGTATTGCATTTTGAAATCGTCGTACTCGTCATAATTAACCGCGATACTTCCGTCTTTTACCTGAAAAGTGTTGTTGTAATTATCATTCAGTTCGTGTCCCCGGATTTTTATATCCCAACCGCTCAACGATTTTCCATCGAATAGTTGTTGCCATTCTTCCACATGTGCATTAGCCGAAGTACTTTTCTGCGTGACGCACGCGAAGGTTATCAACATGATTAGACTACAAAGCAAGTTTTTTAGATTCATGATAGTTTTGGGTTAGTTGATTTTAGCAAAGTTAGAGTTTTACGTCGCAAACCCACTCAATCACGCAGAGGAGTAAAATATAAAAAAACACCCTCTTTCGAGGTATCCTGAAAGAGGGTGTCATTTATTTAATAGTCAGGTGTAAGCGTTAACTTCTCTCCCGAACAAGCTTTTTCGGGGAAATACTGTAAACGTTGGATACGATTTCCTTAAAACCTATTGACCTCAGAGCATCTTTCAAAGTCGGAATTGCCCTCGATGATGAAGTTGATTTGTTTTTCATAATAAAAGAATTTTATAGTTTTGTTGACTGTCATGCAAGTTTAATAAATATTGAAGCAAATAGTAAATCTGTGTACGTAAATTTATTTAACGGTTTGAAAAACATAATTTTCTTTCAAAAGTTCTAACAGCATACCGTTTGGTAATTCATTAGCTTAACTTTACGGTTCTTATCTAAACTCATTTACAATGAAGATTAAAAAAAGCATCCCCTTATTATTAATAGTATTCCTTACATCTATACATGTTGACTTATTGGCTTCTGACAAAGGTACGTACGTAAGTACAGAAAATACAGAGACATCAGAAAATGTAAATAAAACAGACGAAAACGATCCGAGGGCAGTCGCAATTGCAAACAAAGTTATGGATGCGATGGGCGGAACAAAAGCGTGGAACAACGCCCGTCACCTTCATTGGAATTTTTTCGGGGCAAGAACATTAGTTTGGGATAAATGGACGGGCGACGTACGAATTGACGTACCTGCCGAAAAAGCAACTTACCTCCTCAATATCAATACCATGCAAGGCAAAGCGATGGTAAAGGGAACTAAAATCACAGATGCTGCCGAATTAGAGAAAGCTCTTGAGAAGGCAAAAAGCATTTGGATTAATGATTCGTATTGGCTGGTAATGCCCTTCAAACTTCAAGACCCCGGCGTGACCCTTACTTACGAAGGAGAAAAAGCCACCGAAACCGGAGCAATGAGCGACGTACTTGGTCTCACTTTTGAAAACGTAGGTTTGACCCCGCAGAACAAGTATTCAGTTTACGTTGATAAAGAAAGTCATTTGGTAAACCAATGGGCATTCTACAGAGATACCACCGACGAAAAGCCGGGGTTCGTACTACCGTGGGGAGAATACAAATCGTATGATAAATTAATGCTCTCCGGCGATCGCGGCGAGCGAGATTTGACCGATATAAAGGTCTTTAGGAAACTACCGAAAAGTGTTTACGAATCGTTCGAAAAACCGACTTTGTAAACCGTTTACTGATAATATTAAAAGCAATAAACAATTAAATGACAGATTTCAAAACAGGAGTACTAATTGTAAATTTAGGTACGCCAGATAGCCCAAGTACGTCAGACGTAAGAAAATACCTTCGCGAATTTTTGATGGACGGGCGGGTGATAGACTTTCCCGCTGTGCCGCGTTGGATACTCGTAAACCTCATCATTGCTCCGTTCAGATCGCCAAGTTCTGCCAAGATTTATAAAGAATTATGGTTACCGGAAGGTTCGCCGTTAAAGATTTACGGTGAGGCAAACGAACGTCAGTTGCAAGAAGTTTTAGGCGATGATTTCATTGTCAAAATGGCAATGCGGTACCAAAGTCCCGCCATTGAAACATCATTGACAGCGTTGCGAGATGCAGGAGTGAAGAAGATAATTGTCGTGCCGTTTTTTCCACAATATGCTTCTGCTTCAACCGGATCGGTTTATGAAGAAGTAATGCGGTTAGTAACCAAGTGGCAGGTTATTCCAGAAATCAGTTTTGTGAATAACTTTTACGATCGTCCGCGTTTTATTCAGGGATTCGTGGATAATGCGAAGGAACAAATGAAAGCCTTTGATTACGACCACTTCATTTTCAGCTACCACGGTATTCCGCAACGTCATATCCGTAAAGGTGATTACACGAAAAGTACCTGTAAATTCGGCAGTTGTTGCGACCAAATTACACCAAAGAATCAATTGTGCTATCGTGCTCAATGTTTTGCCACAACCCGTTTGCTGGTCGAAAAGCTTGGGTTAAAGGAAGGAACTTACACGACTTCTTTCCAATCCCGTTTGGGACGCGACCCGTGGGTACAACCTTACACAGATGTTGTAATTAAGGAACTGCCAAAAAAAGGCATAAAGAGCGTCTTGGCATTCTCTCCCGCTTTCGTGGCGGACTGTCTCGAAACAACCATCGAAGTAGGTGACGAATACAAAGAATTATTTGAAGAACACGGCGGCGAACATTGGGAACTTGTTAGCAGCCTTAATGATTCGGAGAACTGGATAGCTCTTTTAGAAGAATTGGTTTTGGAAAAGTCTGGAAAGACAAAACAACTAGAAGAGGTAGTTTAAAATAAGTATATATTAAGGTTACGATCTCAGTGAGTTCGTAACCTTTTTTTAAATATTTACTTCAACTAACTGATTTCACAACTTGAATTTATTTACTGCCGATATTTAATCTCCAAACCGTTATCATGTTCTTTCTTGACTTGTGAAAGTTTCACATAACCGCTTGGTTTTATCAACCAAGTGAGTGTGTCCGTTGGCGATTTTTCAAAGAGGGAATTGTAGTGGTTTTTAGCGGTGGCAAACAATGCATCTGCTGATTGGAGAGTATTAAGGTAAATATCAATATCCACACCAATTAGTTTATTTTGACTATCCCGGAGGTAGAGTATATCCGCTGATTCGAGGGTACTGCGTTCGTACATAAAACCAACGTGGCTGGGGCGGTCTTCAAACAGTTCCAGACTCTCATTACTCAGAACAGAATCAATTGGTGTGCCGAACTTGTGACCTCGTACAGCCACCTCATTCCCAATCACTTCCGTCAGGAATTTCTGACTTTCCATATCACCCAATACGGTGACTTCCGCAATTTTCTCACCTTCTCCCGTAGTCAGGTCTTCTTGTTGGTGTTGACCACAACCTGATAGAATTACTATAAGAATCACGAGGCTTACTAAACGTTCCATTCGATCATGTTTTGAAATAATTTACAAGCTACGAACAAAGCTGAAAAAGAACTTATTTTCTCCTAACTGATTAAAAGAATAATTTAGCCGACCAATGGTATCGTACCAGGTTACAATATCCATCCCGATTCCGCCGCCAACCAACGGCTTATTTCCAAGCGAGGTATTACTGAATTCAGGGAAATAATTTTTAACGTATCCTACGTCTAAATAAGTAGTCATATAAGCCGCCACCGGAAGCGTACTAAACTGTTTTATCTTAATAAGACGCTTTAAGTCAAAGGTGCGGTTGAGTAATTGATACTTCAAGTTGGTTCGGAGCAATCCGTAATCCTGCCCGTCAATGACGTACAACTCATATCCACGCACCAAAGTATTTCGAAAACCCAATCCAGTAATTAAGGTGTATGGTTGAAGCCGTGGAAATGACAACTTTCCGCTCATACTAACATCACCGTAGAGTTTACCAACTACTGGAAAATACTTCGTGTAAGCCGCCGCCATATTCAATTGATTAACATCGCTCTTTTTACCAATTCCGAACTTAGATACTCCCGCAGCCAACAGGTGTCCGTTCAGGGCATATTGCCTGTTATCTCGTTTGTCAAAACGATACGTATAACTCAGTTGAGTGTAACGTTGACTATTTCCTTCGTTTAGAAAATAATTAGAATTTAGTTTTCGGATAGTGTCAGCTACCGTAACATTACTATACCCCAAATATACGGAGTGCGTATGGTATAAATCATTTCTCAACGTGTACTGTATATAACCACCCCATCGCTGCCGAACCCGCTCGTCAGTATTCAAAAATTGGAGCTTGTCCCGCTGAGTCCGAAACGCCATGGTTCTTTGCGTGGAATAAAAAATACCCGTACTTATTCCCATACGTTGTTTCTTATCAATGTACGGACGCGAATACGAAGCTTCGAAATACGGGACAAATCCGCCGTAAGCTTTTAGTGCAAGCTGATCGGCTTTACCCGTCAGGTTAAAGTGCCTTCCCTGTATTCCGTAAGTGAGTCTTCTCAAATCCCGGCCGCGTTCGTACCACCATTCGTTAAAATTCCGGTCGGATAAGAATAATACGGGGAGCACCAATAAATACCACCGCTCTTTCACCGTTACGGTAACAGTTATTTCATTATTCAGGATTTCGGTGGCATTTACATCAACCGTAATAAATAGATTCGTATTAAAAATATTACTTTGGCATCTTTTAAGAATATCCGGAAGCAAAGCAGTAGCAAGCGTATCTCCTATTTCAAACGTGAGTTCCCGGTTGATAATTGAAGCGTTCGTTCTGACATTTCCTTCAATACGGACCTCCCTGACAACCTTAATAGTTAAGTCTGTTTGAGCCATCGCCGAAGAGTCGGGAATTGCCAAGAAATGAAAAAATATGAAGAGGATTTTTACCAATAGTAGTTAAAGTGTGGATTGGAATGCAAAGAAAACATATTTACGAGTATAAACGGTTTGAAGACTAACTATTCGTAAAAACTAAATAGTTAATTAATATTTTTGTTGACCTGTTGTCGATCAGACATATAACTAAGTCTTATAATATTACTATTCACCCAAAATTAATCTGTGATGAAAATTAAAAAATCAAACATGACGTTCAGTCAAATAATCAACGTAAACGTTGGTTTTTTGGAATTTTGGAATGCAGTACAGCTTCGGGCTGCAACAAAGTGCCGTAAACCCAATTTACGATATGCTTGGTGCCGCCCCTGACCATATACCAGTACTTAATCTTGCCGACCCCATGACGGGTCTATTAATTCAGCCAATTACTGGAGCTTTGAGCAATGAAACATGGTCACCTCGCTTTAGAAGGCGAAAGCCCTACTTTCTTATCAATGCAATCATGGGTAGCGTTTGAATGCTGATTTATCCATTTAGCAGTTCGCTCTAGATAACCGCCGGACTCCTCTGGATTCTTGACGCCGGAAATAACACCGCTATGGAGCCTTACCGAGCTTTTATTTCGGACAAATAGATCCCGAACACAAGGTCTTGGCTTTCAAACGCAGAGTTTCTTCACGGGTTTTAGGCAAACGCTGGCGAATTTGTCGCTCTTTATTTTCCCATTGTTAATCATCGAAAAAACCGGTTCACTCCCAAATTGGGTGTACGCTTCTTTCTTTCTCGGAGTGGTATACTTAAAGAACGCTACGGTGTTTACATGGGAATAATCAACATGAAGATTGTTATACCAATGATTATTCAAACGCTGACTTTCGGGTATATCATGCGTGAATTTTTAGACAATGACCCTCGCAATACAATCACATTTGGTGGTGTATTATTGCTTTTAGCGGCGTTGGCAACGCTCCTCATCAAACCTTCCAGGAAAAACCTTTCAGACGAGATGGTAACACCCGCTACCGGACATTAAACAAACAGGTAGTTATTGGAACTGAACGGACAGTTCGTATAAATCACGAATTGTCCGTTTTTTCTTTCATTTGCTTGAAAACGCTGATATGTTCAATTAGGTCAGCTACTAACCCTGTCCAACCCGTTTGGTGAGACGCTCCGCATCCGCTACCGTTATCACCATTGAAGTATTCGTAGAAAAGGTTGAGATCTTTGAAGTGCTCATCTTTTGCGTACACATCGTCGTTTCGCATGGCGGGTTTTACACCAGATTTATCAACTTGGAAAATACTGACCAATCGTTCAGAAATCTTATTTGCCGCATCTTGAATACTCATGATATTTCCCGAATTAGTCGGGTATTCCACTTCGTAATCGTCTCCGTAATACGAGTAAAATTTCATTAGTGAATCAACCAACAGGTAGTTCAAAGGAAACCAAACCGGTCCCCGCCAATTAGAATTTCCTCCCATTATTGCTAAATCCGATTCTCCCGCCACGTATTTCGCACTCAAATGCTCGCCGTGAAGATTAAAAGTGAACGGATGCTTTTCGTGGTATTTCGACATGGATCGAATTCCGTAATCAGACAAAAATTCTGACTCGTCAAACATTCGTTTCAACACCATTTTCATTCGGTGGCCACGCAGTAAGGCAAGCAAGTGAGTTTCCCCTTTGCCCGGCTCGTGCCAGCGTGAAATTAGGGATGCTAAATCTGGTCGATTATTCAACACCCATTCTACCCGACGTTTGAAATCGGGTAATTTATTAAGCATTTCTTCGTCCAGTACTTCTACTGCCGCCAGCGGAATTAAACCCACCAACGAACGAATTTTCATAAAAAGTGTATCGCCCTGCGGAGTATTGACTTTATCGTAATAAAACTGATCTTCCTGATCCCAAAGTCCGAAACCTTCGTCTAAGTCGCGGTTAATTGCCTCAGCAATATAAAGGAAGTGCTCAAAAAACTTAGATGCCATATCCTGATAAGACGGACGTTCTATCGCAATTTCGCAAGCAATGCGAAGCATATTCAACGTGTACATTGCCATCCAACCGGTAGCATCTGCCTGTTGCAATTGTACCCCCGGAATCTGTGCGTTTCGGTCAAAAACACCAATATTATCAAGGCCCAAAAATCCACCACCAAAGAGGCCGTTTCCGTCCTCGTCTTTTTGGTTAATCCACCAGGTAAAGTTCAATAAGAGTTTGTGGAAAATACGCTCCAGAAAAGCTACGTCTCCTACTCCACCGTTACTCTTTTTGTCAATCTCGTACACCTGCCAGGTTGCCCAGGCGTGAACGGGCGGATTTACATCGGAGAAATTCCACTCATAAGCCGGAATTTGTCCGTTGGGGTGCATATAGTATTCCCGGAGTACAACCGCCAACTGACGTTTGGCAAAGTCCGGGTCAATTCGGGCAAGTGTGAGCGTATGAAAAGCCAAATCCCACGCGGCAAACCACGGATATTCCCACTTATCAGGCATGGATAAAATATTACCCATATAGGCGTGTTTCCACGTATTATTTCGTTGAAAAGCCCTTCCCCGAAATTCGAATGGCATTTTCGGATCACCTTTGAGCCATTGATTAATATTATAGAAGTAAAATTGTTTGCACCACATCATTCCGGCAAACGCCTGACGTTGGATTTTCCGCATTTCTTCATTCTGTACATTTTTCTGCACTTCTCCGTAGAAAGCATCTGCTTCGGCAAGTCTTTGATCAAAAATAGTATCGAAGTCGCCAAAAGCGTCTTTCAACTGAGTATTTGGAGAAAACCGCAACCGAACGCTGACAGACTCTCCGGCAGAAACTTCTTTACGATATACCGCCGAAGCTTTCGTTCCTATCCTGTTCGGATTTACGTACTTTTTTTCACCGCTGATAATGTAATTATTAACGCCGTCTTTTACGTAAGGTGAATCATTAGGTTTCCCGAAAACCCGCTCCATATTGCTCTCGTTTTCGCAGAAGGCCAGTTCATCTGCTTCTTCAACGTAGAGTTTGAATTTATCGAAAAGTTGATGATGTACTTCAATCTGCTTATTGGATATACCGGTAAGCATTGGCTTTTGTTCTTGCCCTTCGTATCCCCAAGACCACGTATTTCTGAACCAAATAGTAGGCAAAATAGTGAGCGGGGCAGCTTCTTTTCCACGATTATGAGCAGTTATCTTTATTAAGATGTCGTTCTCTTCTGCCTTTGCGTATTCAATAAAAATATCAAAATAGGTATTATCATCAAACGCACCCGTTTCAAGAATTTCGAATTCCGGGTCCTGACGTGAGCGGCGGTGAGTTTCTTCCAGAATATCATCGTACGGAAAGTTCTTTTGCGTGTACTTGTACAGCATTTTCATGTACGAGTGCGAAGGTGTACTGTCTAAATAGTAGTACAACTCTTTCACATCCTCGCCGTGATTCCCTTCGGTTCCGGTAAGTCCGAAAAGGCGTTCTTTTATGATATCATCTTTATGGTTCCAAAACCCGAGGGCGAAGCAAATATTCTGCTTATTATCGGAGATTCCACCAATACCGTCTTCACCCCACCGATAAGTTCGGGAGCGAGCCATATCGTGCGGTAAATAATCCCAGGTGTTTCCATAGACACTATAATCTTCCCGGACCGTTCCCCATTGCCTTTCAGACAAATAAGGACCCCACTTTTTCCAACCCTTATTATCCGATCTGCTAGCAAGTCTGCTTTTTTCTATATCTTTCAAATCCATTCCTTGGTCATTGATTTACCGCGACAAAAATATCAAAAAGGGATTAGCGTGAGTAATATTACTCAAATTGCTTTCCAAAAAATTACCTAAGCTACTTATTACAAGTAAATTGCGAATTTTAGATTACGTAACTAATTTCTTTGAAATCGTAATTTTTGACTGTCTTCAGTGTCTTTACTATCAATTTTCCCGTAGGGCTTACGTCGATTATCTGTCCAGCAAAAGTTTTATCATCTACTTTATAATTGTGCCATTCCTCAAATCGAAATAGGTTTTCTACGTACGTTTTCTTCTGAGAGTCCGTTTTTCCAGCCTTTAGTTCAAGAAACCGCTTTTCTATGTATTCCGCGAGTTTCTCAATAAGATGCTGATTGTCTTGTTCCCTACCATTCATTTCAATCCGTAATGAGGTAGCATTGAGGTTTTCAAAATCGAGTTGATTTATATTCATGCCCACACCAATTATTGACCAGCCAATGTGGTTACCCAAGAGCATATTCTCAATCAGGATTCCACCCATTTTTTTATCTCCAACATAGATATCATTTGGCCACTTGATGGTCAGTTTATCCAATATCTGTAAGCTTAGTAAATCATGGATAGCCAACGAAACCGCTACGTTCAAATCGAACTGCTTGTTGGCTTGCAGGAAAGAAGGTTTCAGCAAGACTGAAAGGGTGATATTCATTCCCGGATGAGCCTCCCAATTATTACCCCTTTGCCCACGACCGGCTAATTGATTATCAGTAATAATAAATGCTCCCTCGAACGCCTCTTTCTGTTGAATTATTTCAGCAGCTAAGTCGTTAGTAGAATAACAACTAGAGAAGTATCGGACGTTTTTACCTACAAATAGCGTTTTGGGGTGAATTTTATACAACTTTATTTGTTAATTTAGCGTTTTGAAACCAAACAGTAAGATTCTCCCTAAACTGTCCAGTTAAACACAAGGTATCTAAGTGGTACAGATAAACAAAAGTAATACCAAACCGTACTGAATGAAAGAAAAGCAAGTGGATTTAAGTAGCAAAGACCTTAGTGACCTCGTAATACACGGGATGTTGGAAAAGAAAGCTACTGATATAATATTATTAGATCTCCGAAAACTAAACAACACTATCACTGATTTTTTCGTGATATGCTCGGGTAACTCCGATACCCAAATAGACGCAATTGCTACTTCAATAGATGCAGAAGTTTATAAATCCTCGGGGCAGTCTCCGTGGCATAAAGAAGGTTTGCAGAACAAAGAGTGGATCCTTTTGGACTTTGTGAATGTTGTAGCTCACGTTTTCAACAGTGAAAAACGAGCTTTTTTTGACATCGAATCACTTTGGGGCGATGCCGAAATTACGAACATTGATGAAAGTTTGAAAACCATTATATAATCGGGTGTCATATACCCGTACTGTTTACAGATAATTTTAGTAAATATTTTTAGATAAATAATGTCAGAAAATAACAGTAATAAAGATAAAAAAAGTAACATACCCAAGTTGCCTAAAAAACCAATTCAGGGACCCGGCGGATTGCAGGGCTGGATTGTTGCCGCCTTAATCATGGGAATTATTGGTTTCCTGATTTTCTCCCGCGGAGAAAGCCTCACACCCATAAAGTACAAGCAACTTGAAGAAATGGTACTCGATGGCGACGTTGAGAAAGTATCCATTGTTCAGAACTCAGACTTGGTTGAAGTAACTTTGACCAAAGAAGCTTTACAGAAGCCTGAGTACAAAAACTTATTAGGAAGTAATCGCTACAAAGGTGGCGATAACGCTCACATGTCTCTTGAAGTAGTAAACGAAACAGTTTTCTCCAGCGACTACAAAGACTTCATAGAGAAAGCAAACATTTCGGACAACTACCGCACGCAGTTATACCCCGAAACAGCAAGAAGACCAGATTACGTAGAAATGCTACTAAGTTGGTTGCCCATCATATTCTTCATTGGATTAATGTATTTTCTAATGACCCGCATGAGCGGTGGCGGCGGACCCGGAGGAGCATTATTTAATATTGGAAAATCAAAAGCTGCTCTATTTGACGCTGACAGTAAAGTAAAGATTACATTTAAAGATGTAGCCGGACTCGACGAAGCGAAAGAAGAACTGACCGAAATTGTTGACTTCCTTAAAAGACCAACCAAATACACCGAACTCGGTGGAAAAATACCGAAAGGTGCTTTATTGGTAGGCCCTCCCGGTACAGGTAAAACCCTATTAGCCAAAGCAGTAGCTGGAGAGGCCAGCGTACCTTTCTTCTCACTTTCAGGTTCTGATTTCGTTGAAATGTTTGTGGGTGTTGGAGCCGCACGTGTTCGTGACCTCTTTAAACAAGCCAGAGAAAAAGCACCTTGTATCATCTTTATTGATGAGATTGACGCTGTTGGTCGCTTGCGTGGACGTGGCTCTATGCCCGGCGGAAACGACGAGCGGGAAAACACACTGAACTCACTATTGGTGGAAATGGACGGTTTCGGTTCTGAAACCGGAATTATCATTGTTGCTGCGACTAACCGTCCTGACGTACTTGATCCGGCATTATTACGTCCGGGTCGTTTTGACCGTCAAATTAGCGTAGATGCTCCTGACGTTATTGGTCGTGAAGCTATTTTCAAAGTACACTTACGTCCTCTTAAATTAGCGGATAATATTAAGCCAAGAAAATTAGCAGCACAAACGCCTGGTTTTGCCGGAGCTGAAATTGCCAACGTTTGTAATGAAGCGGCTTTATTAGCGGCTCGTCAGGAAAAGAAGGCAGTTGAGATGATTGATTTTCAGAATGCTATTGACCGTGAAATCGGTGGATTGGAGAAGAAAAACAAACTTATTTCTCCTGAGGAAAAGGAAATTGTAGCTTATCACGAAGCGGGTCACGCTATTACAGGATGGTTCTTAGAACACGCAAATCCATTGGTAAAAGTGAGTATTGTACCGCGTGGTATTGCTGCTTTAGGTTATGCCCAATATTTGCCCCGTGAGCAGTATCTTTACCGTACTGAGCAATTATTTGACGAAATGTGCATGGCTCTTGGTGGACGTGCCGCCGAGCAGGTTGTTTTCGGAAAGATTTCTACCGGAGCGTTGAGCGATTTGGAGAAAATTACGAAAATGGCTTACAGCATGGTAACCATTTACGGTATGAATGAGAAAATCGGAAACCTTTCGTTTTACGATTCTAAAGGTCAGTCTGAATATAATTTCACAAAGCCATACTCTGACGATACCGCCCGTACTATTGATGAAGAAGTTAAAAAGTTAGTGGATGAAGCCTACAAGCGTACAATTGATATGCTAATTGACAAGCGGGAACTATTGAATAGTTTAGCTGAGGCTTTATTGAAACGCGAGGTTCTTTATCAAAACGATTTAGTAGAAATTATCGGAAAGCGTCCTTTTGAAGTTCCAACAGCTTTTCAGGAATTTATGGATAGAGAAGATACCGTTGAAGAACTCGCCGAAATTATCGAAGAGAAGAAGTCTGACGATGATGCTAAAGACGAAAAACCTTCAGAAGAGGAAACGAAAGCCTAATTTTTCAGAATAAATTTTATACAAAAAGAGCGGTAATCAGTTGGTTACCGCTCTTTTTGCTTTAAGGTTATATTAAATAGGTTTTCTCACTTAACAACTTTCCCTTCCTTCATCACAAACTCAACATTTTTCAACAGCGAAATATCTTTCAGTGGATTTCCAGAAACGGCTACAATATCCGCCCATTTACCAACTTCGATTGTGCCAATTTGATTTTCCATACCTAATAATTCGGCGGCGTTTTTAGTTGCCGAGACAATGGCATCGGCCTCGCTCATTCCGTACTTTACCATCAGTTCAAATTCACGGGCGTTTGTGCCGTGCTTACTCACGCCAGAATCTGTTCCGAAGGCAATATTGACGCCACCCTTCAACGCTCGTTTAAAAGAAGCTTCCACCATGGGAGTAACTTCTTTTATTTTTGCCACGATGGCAGGAGGAATTTTTAGGTTTATTTCCATTTCTTCCGTCAACCAAACTCCCGCAAGTAACGTCGGGACAAGGTACGCTCCTTTTTCGACAAATAGTTTTACGGATTCATCATTCAAATAAGAACCGTGCTCGATTGAGTTTACACCCGCTCTAAGTGCGGCATTGATACCGTCTGCCTGATGGGCGTGGGCGGCTACTTTTCTCCCTAAACTACGAGCCGTTTCTACAATTGTAATTAGCTCATCGTCGGTTAATTGTTTCCCAACTCCAGCGGCGGTATTACTCAGTACGCCACCCGTAGCAGTAATTTTAATGACGTCGGCTCCTTGCTTTACAACCGCTCTCACTGCCCGGCGACAATCATCGCTGCCGTCGCAGATGGCTACGTTATGCCCCATCGCTTCTTCAATTTCGGTTCGGTAACCGTGGAAATCACCGTGCCCACCCGTTGCGGAAATGGCAGAAGTTGCCGCAATAATGCGAGGACCATCAATGTATTTTTTCTGAATGCTACGCTTAATCGCTCCGATGAGTTTGTGGTCAGCACCCAAATCCCGAACAGTAGTAAAACCCGCATAAAGTGTATTTTTCAGAAACGGAATACTTTTGAAAGCAGCATCGCTCTCATTTAAGGTTGTCCACTCGTGCGGATTCTCGTCAGGATTTCGCTCATCAGTTATATGAACGTGCATGTCAATGAAACCAGGCAGGAGGAATTTGTCTTTCAAGTCGATTACATCAACGCTTTCACTCGATAAATTCATTTGAGATAACGTCAAGTAACCGCTTTCAATTCGGGAAACTTTACCTTGCTGAATGACAATAGTCTTTTGCTCCAAAACTTGTTTCGTGTTTGAATCAAATATCTTTCCAGCGTGAATAATGCTGTATTCCTGACCAAAAACGGCGACTTGAAATACTAATAAGGCTAAGAAAAGCCAAGCAAGTTTTGAGTTAATATTTTTCATAAAATCGTATCGTTTTTAGGTTTGAACACCTAAAGTACCGATTTATCAAAGCCCTTAATAAGTTTCTCTGATTTGTTATTCCTTTTTAGCTTTTGTGCGTCAAAAAAACTTTCCTAACTTTCACATAACTAAGCACTCATTTATTCAACCCTTTCAATACTTCAATGAAGAATCTCAATCGCCGCAACTTCCTCAAAAAATCATCGGTAACGGCAGCAACCGTGGCAACGGCAACAGCCGCCGCCGCTTCTTTTCTTACCAACTACGCCGAAGCCCAGCCACTTCGCAAAGCGGCAGCGACGTACATGGGAGATTTCTCCGCTTCAAAGCTTCCAACCATTCGAGCAGCATTTATCGGTGTCGGAGCGAGGGGGCCTGGACACTTAAAGTTCTTCGCGGGTTTGGAAGGTACTGAAGTTGTAGCAATCAGCGATTTGTACGAAGATCTTGCGTTGAAATCGAAAGAGTCAGCGGAAGAAATTGGAAAAGGAAATCGGCATAAAAATATCAAGACGTACCACGGTGGTGAAGACCGTTGGAAAGTAATGTTAGAGGAAGTAAAACCCGACGTAGTATTTATCGCTACAAATTGGCAGAACCACGCTCCAATGGCAATTGAAGCCATGAAGTCAGGTGCTCACGCTTTTGTAGAAGTACCCATCGCCTTAACTCTCGAAGAGATGTGGGAAGTTGTGGATACATCAGAAGCGACGCAGAAGCATTGTATGATGATGGAGAACGTTAACTACAGCCGCGACGAGCTGATGTTTCTGAACATGTGCCGACAAGGCGTTATCGGTGAAATAATACACGGCGAAGCAGCGTACATTCACGAATTACGTTTTCAGATGGAAGAGCAGGAACGCGGAACCGGCTCTTGGCGAACGCCCCATTACGCCAATCGTAACGGTAATTTATATCCCACACACGGACTCGGCCCGGTAGCTCAATACATGAATATTGCTCGTGGAGAAGATACATTTAACACGATGGTTTCCTTTTCAACCCCGTCAATGGGCAGGAGACTTTACGCCGAGAAGAATTACGCCACAGACCACAAATGGAACAAACTTGATTATAAAGGTGGTGATTTAAATACCTCAATTATCAAAACGAATTTAGGACGAACCATTATGGTGCAATGGGACGAAACGAGTCCACGACCTTATTCCCGTCTGAATTTAGTTCAGGGAACAAAGGGTGCGTTAGCAGGTTTTCCGACTCGTGTAGCTTTAGAAGGCGGTATTGAAGGAGCAACTGAAAGCCACCACGAATGGGCGGAAGGGGATAAACTGCAAGTACTTTACGAAAAATACGACCACCCGTTGTACACACGTCTCAACGATTCCACAAAAGAAAGCGGACACGGCGGCATGGACGGAATGATGATGTACCGGATTGTAGAATGTCTACAAAAGGGAATGCCATTAGACCAAAACGTGTACGAAGGCTGCCTTTGGAGTGCAGTTTCGCCATTAAGCGAACGCTCAGTAGCGAGTGGCGGCTCACCGCAAAAATTTCCCGATTTTACCCGTGGAAATTGGAAGAACACTAAGCCGTTGGGAATTATTAGTTGAGCAAAGAGTTTTTTGTAAAAAATAATTTTCACTTCTGTCAGTTCGAACCACCAAGACCCAGCGTAGTCGAGAATAGCCTCGCCACGAGGTTCCCGACCACCCAGTAGCTCGAACTGACACTTTTTATTAAATCAGTTTGAATATGCAGATATCTCTCAGCATTCTTATAATAGTACTTACTTTCACTTCCTGCACTACTCAGAAGACAAACGTTTCAGAAAGGGATTTCACGAAGCTTTTCAACGGTGAAAACCTGAACGGATGGGTAGGCAACAAGCAAGCGTACAAAGTGGAAAATGGCAATGTTGTAGTTGACCCGGAAGGCGGAGGAAGTGGCGGAAATCTGTTCACCGAAAAAGAATACAGCGACTTCGTTCTGCGGTTTGAATTTCAGCTTACCCCCGGAGCAAATAATGGCTTAGGAATTCACGCACCATTAGAAGGCAATGCCGCTTACGTTGGAAAAGAACTACAAATACTAGATAATACCGCTGAAAAGTATGCGAAGCTTGAACCTTACCAGTATCACGGTTCGGTTTACGGAGTAATCCCCGCAAAGCGAGGTTTTCAAAAGCCCATTGGTGAGTGGAATTCACAAGAAGTTATCGTAAAAGGTCAGCACATTATTATCAACCTCAACGGTGAAACTATACTGAACGGAGATTTTGCGGCGGCCTCAAAAAACGGCACGTTGGATCACAAAGATCATCCTGGCTTACAACGCAATAGCGGGCACATTGGATTTTTAGGGCACGGCGACGTACTGAGTTTTCGAAATATTAGAATAAAGGAATTATAGATTAACTATCGGTGTCAAGCAGTTGCATGATTGGCTGAATATTCTTCGACTGAGCGTGCGTCAACGCCGTATTTCCCGTTCCATCTTTCATAGATTTATCAGCTCCGGCGTTCAATAAGAGCTCCGCAATTTCTACCTGCCCAAACATGGCGGCGTAAATTAATGCGGTGATTCCCTTATTGTTCCGCACGTTTACATCTGCTTCGTGTTGAATAAGCATTTCAGCAATTTCTGAATCACCTTTAAAACAAACACCCATTAGAGCGGTATTACCTACGCCATCCTGATCATTGATATTCGCTCCGTTTTCTAATAGGAATTCGGCGATTTCGACCTGATTAGTATAAGTAGCGAGCACCAGAGGAGTAAACCCTCGCGGATCTTGTTTTGATACTAACTCAGGATTCTTTGAAACAAGTAATTTTATTTCAGTGATATTTCCTTGCCGGATTAAATCGAAGAATTGCATATATTTTAGTGGGGTGTAAGAAATTTAAAAAAATCAGACTTACTAAGTCTGAAACGCTACAGGTAGTAATCTTCAAAATTAACAAATTGTTTTTATCAATTACGTAATACGTCAGTGCATTAAAAGTCAGTGACGTACTCGTCGCATAATATGCTTTAAAATAAAGAACTCCGCTCGGTTAATTCCGAACGGAGTTCTTTATGTATCAATGTTTAAATTGTTCGATGTCAATTTAGGTAGTTGGTTAACATCCCAAATCAGGCATCTATCAACTTAATTTACAACTTCCATCTTTGCTACTTTCGCGTTGATGGTTTTGCCTTGCATACCCTTCAATACTTTTTGAACATCACGTTCTGGTATATCCACGTAGCTACGGTTGTCCTGAATTTCGATGTTACCAATCGCACGCCCCGGAATCTTAGATTCGGCGGCGATAGCACCAACGATATGGTTAGGAGCAACGAAGTCTTTACGTCCTAAATTAATAAGTATGCGTGCCATACCTTCCTCACTGCTCTTGCCCATTGGCTCATTGCTGCGGGTACGTCCACCACCACGGTGTTCGCGACCTCCGCCACTTCCACCGAACTCACGTTCGCGGCGACCACCACTGCGGCGTTCAAATCCACGTCCGCCACGGTCTCGGTCTCCACCGCGTCCGCCACGATCACGATCTCCACCGCGTTCTCTGCTGCGTCCACCACGGTCATCATCTCTTCTGTTACCACCACGTCCACCACTCATCAATTCTTCGTCAGACATCTGCGTGTCGAAGTTTCCAAGTTGCATACGCATTAATGCTATTACAATTTGCTCGTTGGTTAATCCTTCAGAACGAAGGTTTTCCGTCAATTCTTCGTAAACATCATTTCCTTCCTCTTTAATGTTCTCTTTAATTTTTGCTGCAAAGCGAACCTGGCGAGCGGCAATCAAATCGACCTTAGTAGGTATTTTACCTTCAGGAATTGGTGATTTGGTGTAACGCTCCAAGTCACGAAGTTTCGAGCGGTCACGTCCCGAAGCAAACAAGAACGCTTGTCCTTTCTTTCCGGCACGGCCTGTACGACCAATACGGTGTACGTAATATTCAATATCTAAAGGAACATCGTAGTTAAATACCGCATCTACGTCATTAACATCAATTCCGCGGGCAGCCACATCAGTAGCAACTAATATTTTTGTCTTTCCGTGACGGAATTTGTTCATCACCTGATTACGTGCCGTTTGACGTAAATCTCCGTGCAAACCTTCAGCAGCGTAGCCAAGAGCTTGTAAATCGGCAGTTACTTCGTCAACACGATTTTTAGTGTTACAGAAAACGAGCATTAACTGTAAGTCGTTCACTTCGATCAAGCGGGTCATCAATTCCAGTTTACCTTCACGGCGAACGTTGAAATAAGATTGCTCTATATTATCATTTGTTACCTCTTTACGGGTAACTTTAATTAGTTCAGGATCATTTTGGAAACGCTTTGTGATTGACAAGATGTCTTTTGACATTGTTGCCGAGAAAAGCACCGTTTGACGCTCTTCAGGAGCGTGTGAAAGTACCGTTTCAATGTCTTCACGGAAACCCATGTTCAACATTTCATCGGCTTCATCAAGAACAAGCATTTTCAAGTTGTCCAGTTTCAACGTCTTTCTGTCCATATGATCCATCACACGGCCAGGAGTTCCGACTACGATATGAGCACCTTTTTTAAGGTCACGGAATTGCTTTTCGTACGATTCGCCACCGTAGATTGCCGAAACCAATAAGTTTCTCTTGTATTTAGCTAATTTATAAATTTGCTCTTTTACCTGTAACGCAAGTTCGCGGGTTGGGCAAAGGATAAGTACCTGCGTAACGGGGTCGTTTTCGTCCACCATTTCAATGGCAGGAATACCAAAGGCAGCGGTTTTACCCGTTCCGGTTTGGGCCTGACCAATAACATCCCGGCCGCTCATTACTACCGGAATAGCTTCTGCCTGAATGGGTGTAGCTTCCACAAAACCCAGCTCTTCAACTGCTTTGAGGGTGCTTTCTGATAATTCTAAATCTGAAAATTTAATATTTTCCATACGTGTTTTTTCTGCACGCTGTAAAGCGTACCAATTGTGTAAGTGAAATGAAGAAAAATGGTTGTCAAAGACGTGCGGTTTCTCTTGGACACAATCGGCCGAACGCTCTTTAACTTGTCGTGATTTTCACGGATTCCATGCGAACCGGGATTAATATTCCCGATGAATCCGTTACTTGCTCTGAAGAATGGTTATGGGAAAAGCCTTTTCCCTGATAACGCCAGATTGTCTATTGCAGAGTTCTCGAACGGACTGTTCGATAAAACTTTTGCAAAGGTAGCATTATTTTCAGGAAAAGCAATGGGTGGGTTTGAAATAATTGTATTATTTGGGGAATGGGGGTTGAGAGTAATTTAATCAAAATCAGAAGTTCGTTGCATTTTATTGTGAATAACTGTATTTTTATAAAAAAGGATTGACAAATGGTGCAAACAGTAGAGATAGAAAAATCAAAGCAGATAACTCAGATTCCTCGTTCGTTAGTTTATGAGGAATTTGACGGACACGTATTTCCGTACAAAGGATTTCGTGATGTATTAAATAAAACAAAAAATAAAGAATCTATTATGGGTAGTAGTTCTATTCAAGCAATGATTGTGACCATAATTTTATATAATCTAAAGTCGCGACTTGATAAAAAACGCTACGCAATAGTAACAAACGAATCAGGGCTTCATTTATCGAAGAAAAGTAACCTCTCAAATGACATCGCTATCTTCAATAAGTCTGAGATAAAACTTACGAACAAATACTTTGAAGTTGCTCCCGTAATTGCGGTGGAAGTCGATATTCGAGCCGATTTAACAGACGAAGACTCGCTCTCTGAAACGGATTATATTTTCAAAAAATCTAAGAAAATGATTGATTTCGGAACGCAACAGGTCATTTGGGTATTAACTGATTCTAAAAAAATCATTGTTGTTGACCATTCTCCCGAATGGAAAATTGTGGACTTCAATGCGGATGTACCAATCTTAAATGGTATTGTGTTGAATTTGCAGCAACTGATAGAAGAAGAGGAATTGGAGTTTTGAGGCAAAAGTCCCGACACAGGTAGAACTGGCGATCCAAATGGGTAAAACTTATAACTTTTGCCGTGTTATTTGGGTTGCTTTCAACGACAATAACCTCAAACGGGAAAGTGCGGGATCGAAAGACCGCCGCACCACGAAAAATGTCTACGCTCTAATATTAAAAAACGTTTTTCATTTATAACAGTTAATAAAGCAAGAAGCATTGTGTTGGCCGTAAGGAAAAAACTTCCTTTTGAGCAACGTGATTACATTGGATTAAATAATGTAAATTTCATTTTAGAGACCTCGTCATATCGATCGTACTCGCCATTAAAATTCTCGAAAATCCTATTGTCAGAGCTATCCTTTATAAACTCAGTATCGTCATTTTTGCAGATTGATTTGTAAACATTGCCATTCATATCAAAGTACTCCGCACCACATTGAAGTGAAGCTTTGAACCATCCGAGTTCTATTTCTTGTCCTTCAATTATAGAGTAAACTTTTACTGGTTTGAGCCATTGGTCTTTCTTTTCTGTGTAAGAAACTAAGATATTTAATGCCACCCCTTTACCCACATTTTGAACAGCCCACTTTTTGTTTCTATTGACCTTGAAAATAAGAATAGGAATAGATTTGTTTTGTTCGTCTTCCTTCTGATACCGATATATAGAATAGGTTAGTAATGCGATGAAAACGATATTCAATATTGAAATAAAAACGTTCAAATAGTCTGCAAAGGCTCCCCAATCTTTTTGTTTGTTGGATAGCCCACCTTGAAATTGAAGCAGGTAAAATACTATTGGCACTACTGTAAATACTGCGATTAGAACGCAGGAGAGAAGCAACAAGGTACGTTTTGACATGATTTAGTATTTTCTACTTTTATAACCTATAATTTTTTTCCATCCCATCACGCATAAATCTCCGTCATCGGAATCTCAGAATTAATAGAATTTAATTGTACGGTTTCGTCACTTGAATCGTACGAACGAGACTGCTAAAAATATTTATGTCACTGTGAAACTACATATTGCCCAATCGCTTCCTGCACCAATTGATTGAGTGATTTCCCAGACAACGTGGCTTTTTCAAATGCTTTTGAGTGTAAGTTGGGGTCGAGCCGTACATTGAAAGAACCCTTAAACGATTTCATCGGATCTTTACCAACTTCTTCGCAGAGTTCAATATAATCTTCAACCGCTTCTTCAAATGCGATTTTTAATTTTTTAACGGTTTCTCCTTCAAAAGTTATCAGGTCATTTATGCCTTCAATTTTGCCGAAAAATGTTTCGTCTTCGGCAGAGAAATGAACCGTTCCGATATACTCTTTATAGATTAGTTTGTCTTTCATATCAACCTCTTTTTTCTCAACTCTTCAAGGAGTTGCCGTTTAACGTAACTTTTAATCTCATTACCCAGATGCGGTTTGTGAATTCGGGTAACATGCTTAGTATGTTTATGCACATAAGCTTTTCGAGAACCCGAGATCTTTCCCGTTTTCTTTTCTACGTACCCTAAATTACTCAACAAATATTCGAGTTCTTAAAAAGTTATGACAGATTTCCCGTCCAAAAGCTTTTTAAGAAATTTGTCGAATTTTCCCATGTGCCAGATGTAGAATAAAGTCACGAAATTAGCAACTGATTTTCGGTCGCAAGTTCTTCGCCCTCCCACCCCGCATAAATCTCCGTCATCGAAATCTCATAATTAATAGAATCTAATTGGGCGGTTTCTTCAAGTGAATCGTAGGAACGGTATTGCCAACTTCGCTGGGGTAGTACTCCATTTCCTCTAAAGGTTCCTGCTCTAAAGTGATGTAATCTTCAATCGAGTAATCAGTTCTTTCTAATGCTTCTCTTTTTTACAAAAAAGAAATCGACCCAAAACCTATTTAAACCGTACTTGTTCAATCAATAAAATTGACGAACAAAGCCGATACGCCAAAACCAAAATGGGTATGATTTGGTTGTACTTTCGTTTTCTTTGTATTTAGCACAGTTTTTGAACAACACTAATTTATGAAAACACTCTACCTTATCCGCCACGCTACGGCTGAAGACGGAAGTTCCTCTTCGATGTTCCGTGACTTTGATCGTGATTTGACTTCTTCAGGAATTATTGAAGCGGCAAGAATGGCTAAATACTTACTTTCCAAACAGCATTCTGTTGATTTACTTATCAGCAGCAAAGCTAACCGAGCGTCCGCCACGGCTAAAATTATGGCAGAACAATGGCAAATGGATACAGACGCTATTCAGCTCGACGATAATATTTACGGCGGCGGGCCACGGGCTTACTTAGCGGCGTTGAATAAATTAGAAGAAAGTGTAAACTCAGTAGCGATAGTCGGGCATAATCCAGACATATCTTTTTTTGGAGAATACCTGACTCGTGACGATACAGGCGGACAAATGAAAAAAGCAGGCGTCTTAATAATGACTTTCACCGACTTGAAGTGGGCAGAAATTTCTAACAAAAGTGGAAACTTAGCGGCTTACCACGATCCAAAAACTATATTGACTGAAAACGAAAAGAGAGAATAATGAAAAACCGTAACCGACTTATATTCAAGATAATATTCTTGGCTTTTATAGCAATTGTTTTGTTCTTCCTTTACGATTTATCAAGACAGACCACTGCACCGTGGAATAAAAAGAAGCAGTTGGAACGGGCGTTTTAATCAAAACGCAACGTTGTCATGACTGCAAAATGGTCAGAGGCAAAGAGACCGCCCCAAGTATTTGAAAGAGTTGCGTGTTTCGAAACCTCTATGTCTTTTCCTGCAACAAAGATATAGTCGATAGGCTCGTCATTACGTTCTTTTTCTTTGAATCCAGTGAACGTACCACGAGGACCAAAGTGCGGCGTTTTGCTTAACTTCTCGCTACTTACAAAATGGAAGGCTTTTGATTCGTCTGTCAAAACCTGAATCGGTTCTTGTGAGGGCTGTGCGTTGAAATCTCCAGTCACTAAGAAAGGCGTACCTTTTGCAATTTCTTTTACTTTACGTAGCACTAGTTTCGCACTTTCCCGTCGGGCAATTTCACCTTCGTGGTCAAAGTGCGTATTGAAAATTATAACTTCTTTGTCAGTAATCTTGTCGCGTAATTTTGCCCAAGTGACAACCCGATTAAATCGAGCATCCCAGCCGTAGCCTAATTTTTCAGGATGTTCGTTCAGCCAAAATGTGTTAGTTTCTAGTAAATCAAAACGTTTTTTGCGGTAAAATACCGGCGAAAACTCTCCTTTCTTATCACCGTCATCACGCCCCACACCTACCCAACCGTACTCCGGTAATCGTTTTTCGAGGTCTTTAATTTGTGAGTAAAGTGCTTCCTGCATTCCGCAGATATCGGCTTCGTGAAAAATAACGGTCTGAGCCACAAAGTCTTTGCGGTTATCCCACTGATTTATTCCGTCGGAGGAAGTTGAGTAACGAATATTGAACGTCATAACATTCATAGCCTCCTGAGCAATGCCGTTTAGGGAAAGCATTAGCAGGGCAATTGGTAGCAAACGTATCATTGAATATCTTATTTAAATACTTTGAGTAAACTATTGGCGAGCCAATTTTCTTCAGATTTAATAATTGCGGTCATGGTAGAATCGGCGAAGCCACCCACTTTACTTATATCGTTTATTACTTTAAGAAACTCTTTCTTTTCTTGTGTATCAGGCTTTATCGCGTCTTTGATTTCGTCCATTACTTCAATAACGGGTTCAATCTCGCGGCGTTTACGGCGTTTGGCAATCAAACGTGCTACTTTCCAAATGTCCTTTTCGGCGGTAAAGTATTCTTTGCGTTCGCCCTGGAGTAGCTGCTTATTAATCAATCCCCAACTCATTAATTCACGCAGATTCATGTTGACATTTCCTCGTGAAATAGTCAATTGTTCCATAATCTGGTCAGCGTTGAGGGCTGTTTCGGAGAGCAGAAGTAACGCATGTATCTGAGACATGGTCCTGTTTATCCCCCACTGAGTCGCGAGGGTTCCCCACGTATGGACAAACTTGTCCTTCGCTTCTTGTAATTCCATAATTATATCTTAAAAGTAAAGCACGTAATCGTAATTCAAATTACCATAACGTTACTGAATTTTCAAAACATTCTGAAACATTTTATCATCAAAGCGACCTCATTACACGCAAAAAGCGGGACAAACTTATTTTTTTCTGTTTAAAAGTTTAGAATCTCGCATTTGATGCTTACTTTTTCTGATTGGCTTTACGCACGATATTATAAAACTGCTTACAATTATCCGACACACAATCTCCTCCCTGATTTAAGACATAGACATTATTGTGTTCAGTCAAGCTATACTTTTGAGAATCGGCCTCGTAAATAACGTTTTTGAACTAACAAAGAGCAATCTTAACGTTAAGCTTATTGATGACACCAAACTTGTTTTCCCTTTGGAAACAATCGCTAAACCTTCGTTAAACGGGTTGATTTCGTTGTACTCAAACGTGATTCTGATTTTCCGGTTTCGTCAATATAACCATACTTTTCATTATCAAACATTACTCCGAAATAGCCATCAGAAGAATGTACAAGATCCATGTATGTTGGAGCAAGAATTACGTTTCCAAAGTTATCAATCAAACCCCAAACGTTATTTTTACGCACGGCAAAATAGTTCTTATCAAAACGCTTTATTAGACTTCTTTCTTAATTAAAACTCGGTGTATTTCATGTGGTTTGTGGCTTTTTTAAGGTTTACAATTGCACTTACATTTCCCCAGTTTTTTTCGTAATTTTTATGTTTCCCCCTGAACCTACTACTGCATATCCTGAATATTTTACAACAGCGGTTGAGGTGTTCGACCACCACCCTTTTTGAGGCTTGAGACTTATTTTCCTCTTTTTGTCCTTGGGTCAATGGTTTGTTTTTTGATTTCTTATGGGGTATAATGCATTTATTATAAATGTGTTGTATCCCCAAAAAGCCCAAGTCTGCCAAAATAGTGATGTCCTTTGCCAATTCGGGGTTTTTATTTTTCAGCATCTTAAAATCGTGGACGGCTCCTTTG
>JBLHXN010000037.1:0-28345 GCA_047630355.1 Spirosomataceae bacterium
GCGACAAGTAATTGAGGTCGTTTATTTCAAAGTGTTGAAATAAAGCAAAAAGGTTGTATGACCTCCAAAAGAATTAATCAAAAAGTGAGAGAGTGCCAGATTTATCGGCTTTGGGCTTGGCTTTCCGCTTGCCCATCGTGTTTTTTTTGCGGGAACCGTGTTTTTGAAAAACCGCCTGAGAGGTAGCCTTTGTTAAGTAAGATTTACGAATATCGGTTATCTTTTTTCGCATTTCGGCGGAAGCCGTTTTCCACTCAACGATGGGGCGTTCGTAATCAGCAAGCGGAAAATTAACGTGGTCGATAATTTCAGCGGGAGTGTATTTTTGAAGTTCGGGAATCCATTTTTTCACGAAAACGCAGTTCGGGTCTTGGTCAATTAGTTGCTTGGTCGGATTGTAAGTTCTGAGCGTATTTATTCCAACCACGCCCGCCTGCATCTGCAATTGGCTGAGGTGAATGCCCGGTTCGTAATCAAGGAAGAGTTTTGCGAGTGGAATATTTACAATTCGCCAATCGACTTGGAGCGTATGGCAAGCGAAAGAGGTAATCATAGACCGCATTCGGAAATTAATAAATCGGGTTTGATAAAGGCAACGCATCACCGCATCAATCATCGGGTAACCCGTTTTTCCCGCAAAGAATGCGGCAATTTGTTTCGGATTATTAACGTAACTTAATTGTTCATACGCTCGGTTTAACGGCTTAAACTCCATCACGGATTCAGATTCCAGACGCTGCATAAAGTGGTCACGCCAGTGCATGCGTGATTTAAAAGACACCAACGAACTGACCCATTTTCCTGAATCGTTTGCTTCTGATTCTTTGAGTTCGGTGATGCGTTCGTTCACTTTTCGGTAAACGTATCGCCCCGATATAGTTCCGAAGGCTAAATGAACCGACAAACGCGATCCAGCGATGAGAGCAGTATTTGGCGAACTGATTCCACCCCGGTAAGCAATTCCCCGACGGTACATAAAATCGTGCAAATCGGTGAGGGCCTGCGTTTCAGAAACCCGCTGCAGTTCTAAAGATTTTAACTCCTCTGCCTCTGCTTCACTAATGAAACCGTCAATATTAGGCTCGAATCTTTCGTCCAATGATTCCCAATCAGAAAGCGTTTGCATTTTTACGAATTGCTTTGCGGTCGGAACAGGTTCTAACTGCCGGTTATAAAAATCCCGCCACCTGTTAGTCCATTCATCGCGGTCTTTTAATCTACGTACCACGCCCGTATGTTGAAACTCACGGAGAATAGTCCCGTTTTCCCGACACCATTTTATGACTTCTTTATCGCGTTGATACGTACGGTCATTGCCTATCTCTTCGTGGGAATAAATATAACCAAACGGATAAAGTGAGAACAGTTTTTGAAGAACAGGTACAACTTCGCCTTGCAGAAGCAACGGTTCGATATTATGTTCCTGAAACTGTTTTTTCAGATCATTGAGTGCTTCAAAAGTTGCGTTGATATGGACGATGGATGTTTCGGGTGATTGGAGGTAAGAATCTTCGAGCACGAAAACGGGCACTACTGTAGAGTGCTGCCGCAGGGCGGTCATCAATGCCGTATTATCATTCAGTCGAACGTCTTTTTTTATCCAATACAGAGCAACCGTTTTGTCCATTTATTCGTACGTTTTTTATTAAAATTAAAAAAAAGTACCACTCGCCGAATAGAACTTTTAATCAAATCCAATCTGGATTTTCTTACTTCGTATAACATCGTCTTGGTTTACAATCACGAAGTAATTTCCTTCCGGCAATCCAGTTAAGTCAAAATCCTGAAGAGATTTATCATGAACTGCCTCTTCAATAATTTTACCCGCTAAGTTCTGAAACTGAAAGTGCGTAGCGATTCCTTCGGGTACTTTGACGTAAATTTTCTCGTCCTCCATATTATGGTAGATAACAACTTGATCTTTTTGCATCATTTTAAAATAAAAGGTTTTAAAGCTTCATAAATTCTGTGAATAGGTAATCCCATTATGTTATAGAAAGAACCTTCAATGTGAGTTACGCCAATCATACCGATAAAATCCTGAATGCCATAACTACCTGCTTTATCAAAAGGTTGGAAGTTTTCTATGTAAAAATCAATCTCCCAATTATTTAACTTTTTAAACGTGACTTTTGATGTATCCACAATCTGAATCAGCCCAGCGGGTGTACCTATACTCACTCCAGTTATTACTTTATGTGTGCTGTTGCTTAGCTGATTAAGCATTTTTTTTGCTTCAGATTTATTATTAGGTTTTCCCAAAAAACCGCTCAATAAAATAACTAAAGTATCTGCACAAATTACAATTTTATTATCTACTTTTGTGTGCAGTGAATTAAGTTTTTCGTTCGATAAATAGAGCGGAATTAACTCTGGAGCCATATTGGACGGGATGGTTTCATCAAAATCCTGCTTCATTATTTGGAAATTAAAACCAGCATTCTTTAAAATTTCATGTCGCCTTGGTGATTTTGAAGCTAAGTAAATAGGATGTTTTGTGTTTATCATAATTGAAGAGTTAGTTGTTTGAAACAATGCAGTACCGTCGTGCACGATGGTTTTCCTGTGTAATCAATTTGTGTTTACTTTTTCACTAAATATAATCTATAAAAATGTCTATCGAACAGGAAATCAAACAGAACAATCCTTTTCACAGTTCAAACGAGAAAGCAATTATTAATGTCATTTACACCAACAACTGGCTGTATTTGCACCATAATAAACTCTTCAAAAAGTACAGCTTGAGCATGCAACAGTACAATGTATTACGCATACTTAACGGCCAAAAAGAAGATCCGCTTACAATCAACGGAATCATTGACCGAATGCTCGACAAAATGTCAAATGCATCCCGGTTAGTAGATAAGCTTTTCCTTAAGGATTACGTAACGCGGGTTGAAAATAAGGCTGACCGCAGAGCCTGTGATGTTGCCATTACCCCAGCAGGTATTGAAGCTTTAGCAGCAATTGAGGACGAACTAAAGAGTTTACAATCTAATTTGACTCAGTTGAGTGAAGTTGATGCCGATAAACTTAGTAATTTACTTGACGTGATGCGGGGTAACTAAAACTTAAAGAGGAACTTCTCAGCACCGCATGAAATTTATCATTGCAACATTACTGATAGTTATTACACTATTCTCTTTTGTGCCGACACGCAATAATATTTTGATTGATGTTGAGAAAAGCAAAGTAGTATGGACGAGGAAGAAATTCACCGGTGACCACAGCGGAACGGTCATGCTGAAGTCGGAAAATCTTAATGTTATTAACAACAAACTAACGGGCGGTTCATTCGAAATTGTGATGACGACCATAATTAATACTGATATTAAAGACAATAAATGCAGAAATAAGTTGGTAGAGCATTTGAAGTCAAGTCGCTGGATTTTTTTGGCGTCGATAAATATCCAACTACTTTATTCAAAATTCGCAGAACTGAAGTAAATAATGGTGACAACTATCAAATTGATGGTGATTTAACTACCAAAGGGATAACCCATCCAATTTCTTTTCCTGCTTATGTATTGGTTAAAAATGGGAAAGTATCAGTGAAGGCTGGCTTAAACATTGACCGCACTAAATATGACATTCAACTCTTCTTCTTTCTTTGACAGCTTAGGAGATAGTTTCATATACGATGATTTCGGAATCAATATTTATTTAAAATCAGTGTGAAATATTTTACAAAAAAAAGGTTAGCGTTTGCTAACCTTTTTTTTGTTTCGTTCGTTAGTAGGATTGCACATAAATTACATCTAGCTATGACAAACCGCCTCAGCAAATCCGGTATTATTTATATTACCGCTCTTCTTACACTCTTCTGGTCGTGTAATACTATCGATCCGATTCCTGAAGAAAACACCTACTTAGTTTCTACAGAATTAATAAACTCGTACACCGCAAAGCAATACAAAGAGCTAATAGACGGTTCGCTCGGCTCGCAGATTGGCGGATTGAGTATCAGTTCTTTCATCCAATCGGGAATTGATCAAATCAGGGTAGTTTATAATACGCAGGATTTGGAAGGAAACGACATATTAGCCTCTGGTGCACTCATTTTGCCCAACAGTTTACCAGAAAGTACTTTTGCTTTAGGTTCGGTTCAACACGGCACAATATTCGACGAAGCCGACGCTCCTTCTTATTTCGGAGTAAATTTAGAAGCATCTTTAGGAGGTGTTTTGGCTAGTACCGGAATGATCATAGTCTTACCCGACTACCTGGGTTACGGAGCTTCAAAGAACATTGCCCATCCGTACGAACACAAAGAAGGTTCGGCAGAACCAAATATTGATTTCCTAAGAGCAGTTAAGGAGTACATTGAGCAGGAAAACATCAAATTTAACGGTAAACTTCTGCTTGCTGGCTACTCACAAGGGGGTTACACAACAATGGCGATGCATAAGGCAATTCAGGAAGAAAATGATGACGAATTTAACGTGGTAGTTTCGAGCCTTGGAGCCGGAGCGTACAACAAAACTGCTTCGGTACTTGATATAGTGTCTCGTGATTCAAACGGTGATCCAGCTCATAACAGCTCGTACATCTGGGTTTTGCAAACGTATAATAATCTTGAAGGTTTAAATCGCTCAGTAAGTGATTATTTCATCGAACCTTTCGCTTCACAAATTGAGCAATCGGGCGAACGGACAAGAGTAACGCAAAGTTTCAGGTCTATTTTACAACCTGACTTTATAACCGGAATAATCAACAAAACCGATACTGAATTCTTAGAGGCAGTGGCCAAAAACGATGTTTTTGACTGGAAGCCAACCGCACCCGTATCGCTCTACCACGGAACGGCAGATCAGTACGTACCATTCCTGAATTCCCAAACCACCTTCGATGCAATGAAGAAAAGAAACGCTCCAAATATTACGTTAATACCCGTGGAAGGTGGCACGCACAGTTCAACATTGACGGCCTATTTTCTCGGAACTTTTCAGTTGTTTAGTTCATATCGTTGACTTTACTGATTACGTTACTTACTTTGCAAGAAAAAAGTAATGAATCAACTTAAAAATGGTTTTGTCCACACAGTATTTTTTTGGTTAAAAGACCAAACTGAAGACAGTAAAGCTTCTTTGCACGCGGGATTAAGTAAGCTGGCAAGCATTGATCTTATTAGTCAGGCCTATATTGGTCAGCCAGCAGGCACAAACCGTGAGGTTATTGACAGCTCGTACGATTTTTCCATTACCTTTATTTTTGACGATAAATCAAAGCAGGATATTTATCAGGACCATCCTGATCATCTGGTTTTTGTTGATACTTGTGCCCATTTATGGAAGCAGGTTCAGGTTTATGATGCTGTTAGTTAATCGCGAATTGCTGCTAAAATGAAACTACTACTACTAATTTTTATATCGTCGGTTTGCTTTGCTCAAGAACCGATTTTTAACGCAAAGGCTCTAATTTGTTTGTCAGACGGAGATTCAGACCCGACTGACCTGCTTTCACCTTCAAGTTACGTAAAGAAGCTCAGCGAGGACAAGGCGTACATTATATCCTTTCCAATATCTCTTCAAGCAAGCAAAAACTTGCATGAGTATAATATTTCCAACTCCATTTTTTCGAGTTCAAGTATTACTGAAGTTGGCACAAATATTCCTTCCCTTGCTTTCTTTTTAGAAACAAAAGGAACAGCAAACGACAGTTCATCGCCCAAGTCAGGAGGCTTTATCTCGGTGATGGATGTTACTTCAGTTGCAAATTGTCAGCCTTTATTTCGGTTTCCCGTTGCCAGCAATCCGCTGAGTATTTCGTTAAGCCCGAACAATGAATACCTCGCGGTTTCGAGTGAAGAGTTTGACAACGAGCTACAGGTTATTGAGATAAATACCGAAGGTAAGCCAGTTAGAAAGATAAAGAAACCGACAACGCTTGGCAACCAACGCATTTCGCATATTTGCTGGTCTCCCGACGGGGATTTTCTGGTTTACTCGAATACCACAAAAAGAGAAATCGGACTTATTCAAGTAATTAGAGACGGACCAACCCAAAAAATTATTCGGCTTCAACTTTATGGAGAACCAATAAAATTAGGTTTGAATCCGGGAATCGGGAAATTTACGCCTGACGGCAAATATTACATTGCGTCAGATTTGAAGAACATAAAATCAGAACAGGATAATTTACTTCCCGCCGAGCTATTTGTGGTTAAATTTAATTTCGAGCCAGATCAACAGCACTATTTATTATCGAAGCAAGAGGTGGGGTACAATTTAGAAGACTTCGTTATTCACCCAAACAGTAATACGGTATTTGCATTATCAAGCAACAAAAGTTTCTACTCTCAGCTGAATGTAAACAAACAGGATGCCGGAAAACTGCATTTGTTAGACATCAGCACAAGCGGTGCCATTTCAGAAGTAGCTTCTTATCCGTTAAAAGGAAAATACCCGTCGGGTTTAGTGATTGATTCTGATGGGAGTCACATTGCCGTCAGTATTTCAGAGTACGAGGCCTACGGAATGAGTTTCGGAGGAATTCAGTTTTGGAATTATTTACAAGCTCCGAACAAGCAATTACAAAAGCAAAACGTCGATTTTTACCTTCCGAAAGGAGTTCATCACTTAAAATCGATAAAGTAGGTTCTATATTTATATTTTATGAAGTAACTTTGCTCACACGCATAAGTTATGGCAATCAGTACTCCGCACTTGTTGGGCATCAAGAATATCAGCACAGATGATATTCATACCATCCTTTCCACTGCTAAAGAATTCAAAGAGGTTATTAATCGTCCGATCAAAAAAGTACCGTCGCTGCGGGATATTACCATCGCGAACGTATTTTTCGAAAATTCGACTCGGACGAAACTATCGTTTGAGTTGGCAGAAAAAAGGCTCTCCGCCGACATTATAAACTTTTCAGCCTCTGGTAGTTCAGTCAAAAAAGGCGAAACACTACTTGACACCGTTAACAATATCCTATCAATGAAGGTTGATATGGTGGTGATGCGGCACAGCAGTCCGGGAGCACCGCATTTTTTGGCGAAACACATCAAGGCAAATATTGTGAACGCCGGAGACGGCACCCACGAACACCCAACCCAAGCATTGTTAGACGCTTTTTCCATGCAGGAAAAAATTGGCGACCTCACGGGTAAAAAAATCGCAATAATTGGAGACATAACTCATTCAAGAGTTGCATTGTCGAATATATTTTGCCTGAAAAAACTGGGAGCTGAAGTGCAAATTTGTGGCCCAAAAACATTGATTCCTAAGCACTTAGAGCAATTGGGTGTGCGGATCTCGCACGATGTAAGGGAAACCTTAAAGTGGTGCGACGTAGCCAATGTCTTGCGTATTCAACTCGAACGCCAACACATCAAGTTCTTTCCTTCATTACGAGAATACGCTTTATTCTTCGGCATCAATAAAAACATGCTGCAAGAGCTTGATAGAGAGATCGTTTTAATGCACCCCGGACCAATAAACCGCGGAGTAGAACTCAGCAGCGACGCGGCTGATTCACCGCATTCAATCATTTTAAATCAAGTTGAAAATGGCGTTGCGATTCGTATGGCGGTACTATACCTTTTGGCACAAAACAAAATCAAATGAAACCAGAAAGACTGCAAGAAATTACGCGTAAGTTAATTAGCTTGATTGACGACGAACAACTGTTTGAACACATTGAAGAAAATGCAGTTCAACCTTTTGTAGTTCTAAACAGCAAAAAGTTAGTAAAGGTATGCCAGTTTTTACACGAATATCCAACATTCTTTTTTGATTCATTAAGTTGCGTCTCAGCGGTAGATAACGGCGTAGCTTCCGAAAATCGCTTTGAAGTTTTATATCATCTGTATTCTCTGCTGAACGAGGAGTTATTTATCATCAAAGTCTTCGCTGAGGAAAATAACGAAGGTATTCCGTCAATTCCGTCGTTGACCTCAATCTGGAAAACTGCCGATTGGCACGAGCGGGAAGCGTACGATTTGATGGGAATTGGCTTTGTTGGGCATCCTGATTTACGACGCATTTTGCTTCCGGCAGATTGGGAAGGTCATCCGCTCCGAAGAGACTACGAAGCACAAGAGGTTTACCACGGTATTAAGGTCAAATACGAATGAAAACCATTTTGTTTCTATCAGATACGCACAGTTTTTGGGACGATCAACTTAACACCCACGCCGAAAACTGCGACGAAATTTGGCACGCAGGAGATATTGGTTCCCTCGAAGTTCTAGATAAACTAAAATTTTTTGGTAAAACGGTTCGGGCGGTTTCCGGAAATATTGACGCACGGGAAATAAGAATTGAAACAGTCGAAAACGAAATCTTTGAATTGGAAGGACTCCGTTTTCTGATGACGCACATCATTGGTAAAATTGATTCTTATACATCACGGGTTCGTGAACTCATCGAATTACACAAACCGCACGTACTTCTGTACGGACATTCACACAAGCTTCTCGTAAAAAAAGACAAAAACGGACTTGTTTTGATAAATCCCGGAGCAGCAGGAAAACAAGGATTTCACTTAGTCAAAACGGCTTTTATGTTGACGGTTGAAAAGCAAAAAATATCGAATTTTGAATTAATTAAACTCGGAAAAAAGTAAATTGTCGGATGAACCATTCGTTGTTATAATAACATGCCCCTAAAAATCCAACTTATTGCTATTCTATCGTTGATAAGCGTATTTACTCACGCTCAACTGAACATTGGAAAGGAAATTACCATTCCTCTTGACAACGAGATTATGCAGGAAATTCAGGTTATTTCTCTGGACGAAGACGGGTTACTTTTGGTAGAGAATATTATTAGTAACTACGGACGAAAAGAAATAACAAACTTTATCCGCTATGACTCTACGCTAACAGAACTGTGGCGATACGAATACGAACCTCCCCGCTCCTACGATTTAACGCACACCTATACTGCCGACGAATACGTGTTCTTTTTCTTCCAGCAAGATGGCGAAAGTGGATACCGAATTGTCAGATTAAGCAAGTTATCGGGTCAGTTAGTGGCGTACGAATACGGTTTATTGACCCGAATGAACGTAACACACTTTACCGTAAATGGCAGCAAAGCACTTCTTGGAGGCTCTTACAATGACCGGGCGGTGGTTGAAGTTTTTAATTTTGTGGAGAATTCCAGCAAGGTATTACCGGGCATTTACTCAAATCACCTGAAAGTAGTTGGGTTAGAAAATATACAGGATTCTGGTAACTTTTCCGTGTTGATTCGCAACACCCGCAAATGCCTTTTCTTCGTTTACCAATATTCTTACGACGGTAGATTATTAGAATCCAATCAGGTGGGCGATAAGAACAACGTCCCGCTTGGTGGTACACTGCTACAATTTGATGGAAACCGAAAGTTACTAGTTGGAAATTACGCCGACAATTGCTCCAGTTTTTCAACCGGATTCTACGTGCATGATTTACAAACGAAGAAGGAAGGGAATTTCTACGATTTCGCCTCAATAGACAATTACCTTAACTATTTGGCACCGAAACGGAGGAAACGCATGATTGCAAAAATCATTTCCCGCCGGGAAAAAGGGAAAGAATTTAAAATCAGACAACGCATTCATTTACACGAAATGACCGCCACTGAGAACGGCTGGCTCATGATTGCTGAAATTTATTACCCCGAATACAATTCAAACACCAGCACCATGTTTTTGGGCTACCGTACTTACCACGAAGGTCAGCAGGTGTATAATCAGTTTAACTATTCACATACTTTTATTGGTGAATTTGACCTTGCCGGAAACATGGTCTGGAACAATAGTATCAATTTAAAGAATGTTTCTACGCGGCAACTAAACGATATTACTCAACTTACAAAAATAGATCGCGGTTATATGCTGGCTTATCCAGATGATGGTATCATCAGAACCAGTATAATAAACAGCGATAACGAAATTTTGCCCATGCAGAATTACGATTTAAAAGCTGTCAAATCACAATCCAAAATTATTGACGTAAACTCTTCTAACCTTTTCGCGTGGTACGGTCAAACCTTCTTGGTGTACGGTGATAAAAGAGTAAATGCGGGCAACGAATACGAAGCAAAAGATGTTTTTTACCTTCGTAAACTCTCGTACATTCCGAATCAACCTACTAAAGACGAAAAAACTAACTGATTCTTCGAAATATATAAAGAATAACGTTTACTATAATCGACACCAAAATCATGGTGGCAAACGGTAAATAAATCTTTGAGTTTTCGTTTTCAATCCTGATATCACCGGGTAAATTTCCAACCCAGCTCATTTTGTCGTGAAAGAAGAAAAGCACCACGCCAAGAAACACTAATATAATCCCAAAAAATATTAAGTATTTACCAGTGGTCTGGTTTATCATATTCGTTTTGTTTCGTAGTATTGCAAAAATATAACCAAATCTTAAAATAATTATGACTTACAACCGACGCAAATTTATTCGTCAGGCGGCTCTTGCCGCTACAATTCCGTTTACTTATTCACAGCTAATCGGTTGTACTTCCTCCTCTGAAAATAAAACGACCGATACTGCATCTACGCCCGATTTTTCTATTAACAAGTACGGCATTCAACTTTGGACAGTAAAAGAACAAATGGCTCAGGATGCCAAAGCCACGCTTAAAGAAATTGCGTCGCTCGGTTATAAGCAAATTGAGAGCTTTGGCGGTGAGTCAGGCATTTTTTGGGGAATGAAGCCCGCAGAGTTTAAAGCGTTTATAGATGAACAAAGACTTCAGGCAATCGGGAGTCACTGCAACCCCGAATATACGGTTGATATCGCTCTTCAAGACGAATTTAAAAAACTCTGTGAAGATGCCGCCAGCGTGGGGATGAAATATTTAACAAATCCATTTCCCGGTCCAATCGCAACTTACGACGAATGGATGAAAGTAGCCGAGGGCTTAAACAAACAAGGTGAAATTAGTAAGCAATTCGGATTAAAGACGGGCTACCATAATCACCACTTAGAGTTTATAAAAGTTGGTGACGGACAAATACCATACAAGCTATTACTCGACAATACCGATAAAGATTTAGTTGATTTTGAAATGGATATTTATTGGGTAGTGAAAGCCAAAGAAGATCCGATAAAATGGTTGAACGATTATTCCGGACGTTATAAATTATGCCACGTCAAGGATTTACATAAGCCGGAGCGTATCGCTGAAATTGAGAAAACAGAAACATTAGACGGCGATTTTTGGCCGCACAGCACTTCGTGTGAAATAGGTACAGGGCAAATTGATTTTAACGCGATTCTTCCGGTTGCCAAACAAAACGGAGTCGAAGAATTTATCGTGGAACAAGAGCGTTTTGACAATTCTACGCCGCTTCAGGCAGCAGAGAAAGATGCCAAATTTATGAACAAGTACGTATCTTAAAGCCAACTTCATTGAAAAAACTCTTCTCAAATCTAACCTTCTGGGTTCTTACCGCAATAATTAGCGGAGCATTACTTGGTCATTTTAAACCCAGCTGGGCAGTCGAAATGCAGCCTTTGGGCACAGGATTCATCGAAATTGTAAAACTATTCATCGCCCCAATAATATTCCTGACCATCTCCTTGGGAATAAGCGGAATGGGGGATTTAAAAAAGGTAGGAAAAGTTGGAGCGAAGGCTTTAATTTACTTTGAAGTAGTGACCACTTTTGCGTTATTAATCGGCTTGGCAGTTTCGTACCTTTTGGTCCCCGGCGAAGGCGTTGCAACGTCTGCGAGTGCCGGAGCCGATGTAAGTAAATTCACTCAATCCGCTGAGGAAGGGTTTGGGCTACTTGATTTTCTGAAATCCAATTTCACCATTCAGGTTTTACTCTTTTCAATTCTTTTCGGAATATTCCTGAGCAAATTCAAGGGTAAGCAAAAAGTCATTGACTTCCTCACCCCTATTTCAAAGTGGATATTCAAGCTGCTGCATTGGGTTATGATATTTGCACCTATCGGAGCTTTCGGTGGAATGGCTTACACCATCGGAAAGTACGGAATTGACACCCTTTTGCCGCTCGGGAAATTGATGATTACGGTTTATATAACTATGGGGCTGTTCATTTTCATAGTGCTGAACTTGATCATGAAATACTACAAAATCAGCCTTTGGCGGTTTTTGGGTTACATCCGTGAAGAGTTATTGATTGTTCTTGGTACATCTTCTTCGGAAGCCGCATTACCATCATTGATGGAAAAGTTAGAACGAATGGGTTGTTCCCGTTCGGTAGTTGGTTTGGTAGTTCCGGCGGGGTACTCATTCAACCTCGACGGCACCACGATTTATTTATCAATGGCAACGCTTTTTCTTGCCCAAGCTTACGGCGTTGAACTTGAATTTAGTCAAATACTCACCATCATTGGCGTTTTGATGGTAACTTCCAAAGGTGCGGCGGGCGTTACGGGCAGCGGTTTTGTAGTGTTAGCCTCTACTTTAACCGCTTTGCAAGTAATTCCGATTGAAGGATTGGCACTACTATTGGGCGTTGACCGTTTCATGTCTGAAGCCCGTGCAATTACGAATTTTATCGGTAATGGTGTGGCAACCATTTGGATTGCCAACAACGAAAATGATTTTGACCGGATCAAGATGGAGAATGCCTTTTCCAACATTCAGACAACCGAGAATGTATTTAAAGACAACATCAACTACGAACCTTGAGAACTACTTTTCTATTTTCATTTATAGATTAGACATTATCACGAATTTTATTTTATGGCTTTAATCTGTACGAAGTTCAGGAAAATTAATCTGTTTACAAGGAGCCGTGTAAGGGTTTATAATACCTAAAACAAAACCTAAGATGTTCCTACGAATTAATTCGTGATAATGTTTATTAAAGCAAACTTTATTTAATCACGGCTCACATTTTTGTGAATCGTGATTTTTTTTTGTCTCTAATCGTGGAACGCAACGCCAAAAACTCTCTACCTTCGTGCCATTAAACAACCTATATCTATTCATGTCATCATCAAGTAAGTTTAAAGAAGATGCTCTTAATTACCACGCCAAAGGAAGGCCCGGTAAAATAGAAGTTATCCCTTCTAAGGAATACGCAACCCAACGGGATTTATCATTAGCGTACTCGCCGGGAGTTGCCGACCCATGCATGGAAATTTATGACAATCCTGAAGACGTTTATAAGTATACCGCCAAAGGAAATTTAGTAGCCGTTATCACTAACGGAACCGCCGTTTTAGGACTCGGAGACATTGGCCCTGCGGCAAGTAAACCCGTAATGGAAGGCAAAGGATTACTTTTCAAAATATACGCTGACATTGACGTTTTTGACATCGAACTCGACACCAAAAATGTGGATGAATTCGTCAGAACAGTCAAAATACTTGAACCAACGTTTGGTGGTGTAAATTTAGAAGATATTTCTGCCCCCGAATGCTTCGAGATTGAAGAACGGCTGAAAAAGGAATTGAATATTCCAGTGATGCACGATGATCAACATGGTACCGCAATCATAAGTGCTGCTGCTTTGTTGAACGCCTTGGAATTAGTCAATAAGAAGATACAGAAAGTTAAAATAATTGTGAACGGAGCAGGAGCTTCCGCAATTTCATGTACTCGCTTGTACCAATCTTTAGGTGCAAAACTTGAAAACATCTTCATGTTTGACAGTAAAGGGTTAATTCACCCAAGCCGGACAAACTTAGATGGGAAGAAATCAGAATTCGCGAACAAAAATATGCCCGCTGAGACTTCGCTGGAAGAAGCCATGAAGAATGCAGACGTATTTATTGGTTTGTCAAGGGGAAATATCCTGTCGAAAGATATGGTTAGCTCAATGGCAAAAGATGCCATCGTTTTCGCAATGGCAAACCCAACGCCCGAAATTAGTTACGAAGATGCTACCGCCGCCCGCGAAGACATTATAATGGCAACGGGACGCTCTGATTACCCAAACCAAGTCAATAACGTATTAGGATTTCCCTACATTTTCCGTGGTGCGTTAGACGTTCGCTCTAAGGTTATCAACGAAGAAATGAAACTGGCTGCGGTGAAAGCACTGGCAAGTTTAGCCAAAAGCCCAGTTCCCGAAATTGTGAACATGGCGTACGGCGAATCAAATCTGACCTTTGGCAAAAATTACATTATTCCAAAGCCAGTTGATCCTCGCTTGCTAACTACCGTAGCTCCAGCAGTTGCCCGTGCCGCTATGGAAACTGGCGTTGCCGCAAGTCCAATCGCTGATTGGGAAGCTTACGAAATAGCCTTGTCGAAAAGACTCGGATTGGACAATAACCTGACGAAAGCCATTCGTACGAAAGCGAAACAAGCTCCTAAGCGAGTAGTTTTTGCTGATGCCGAAAACCTGACAGTTTTGAAAGCCGCACAAGAAATTTTGTCTGAGAGCATTGGTATACCAATACTATTAGGAAATAAAGAGCGGGTGAATGCCATGTTGGAAGAAAACACCATTGACTTAGGCGATATTGAAATTATCGACCCAATGAAACCGATTGGAAGTAAAGAAGAAGCACGTCTTAAGCAATATCAGGAGCTATTTTACGATAAAAGAAAGCGAAAAGGCTACACACTTTCTGAAGCGAATAGTGTAATGAAACGCCGTAACTATTACGGAGCAATGATGGTCGAAACTGGTTACGCCGATGTAATGTTAGGTGGTATGACCCGAAATTTCCCGGATACTATTCGTCCCGCGTTACAAATTGTTGGACCGCAGGAAGGAGTCAAAAAAGTATCAGGAATGTACATTTTAATGTCGCGTTTCGGACCACTATTTTTTGCCGATACCACGATTAACTTTGATCCAACTACCGAAGAGCTTGTAGAAATCACAGAACTTGCCGCTAAGCAAGTGGAGAAGTTCAATATCAAACCACGCATTGCGATGGTTACGTACTCTAACTTCGGTTCAGTTGCGGATGGTCGGGCTCCAGTGAAATTGAGAGAGGCTGTAAAGCAATTGAAAAAGCGTAACCCAACCATGATTGTTGATGGAGAAATGCAAGCCCACCTAGCTTTCGACACCGAACTTTTGAAAAAACACCACCCGTTCAGCGACTTGGCGGATGGACGTGCGAATACCTTTATTTTCCCGAACCTTTCATCGTCCAACATTGCCTATAATCTTGTAAAAGAAATTGGTAATATTCCTAAAATAGGACCGTTGGTACTTGGCTTGAAAAAGCCCGTTCACGTACTACAATTGGGAGCAACGGTGAGGGAAATTGTTGATACCGTAGCCATTGCGGTGGTCGATGCACAAAGAGGATATTAAAAATGTCGTTTTTAACAATTATCACGATAACTTATAACGCCGAAGAGTTTATCGGGAGAACTATTGCCAGTATTAATCAGCAGGTATCCAAAAATTTTGAGTACTTGCTGATTGACGGCAATTCGAAAGATAAAACGTTAGAGATTGTAAACAAACACGCCCATTTATTCAGCAAAATTGTGTCTGAACCCGACAAGGGTTTATACGATGCCATGAATAAGGGTCTTCAAAATGCTACCGGAGAATACGTCTGGTTCATGAACGCGGGAGACGAAATAACTGCACCAGAAATTACTAAAAAGCTCTTCCAATTAATTCAGAAAGAAAAACCCGACGTTATTTATGGTGAAACTTTATTCACCACTAACTCGGGAGAAATTTTAGGCAAGCGAAGCGATTTGACTCCGCACAAGCTACCCGAAGATTTGACTTGGAAGAAAATGAAATTAGGAATGTTAGTTTGTCATCAATCTTTCATCGTCCGACGTGAGATTGCTCCTTCTTATATGAAAGATAATTTGAGTGCGGACATTGACTGGGAGATTAGAAGCTTGAAAGCTTCCGCTAAAACAGTACGTTTTGACGGCGTTTTAGCTAACTACCTAATCGGCGGAATTTCTAATCAGCAGTTAAAAAAGTCACTTTTTGACCGATTCCTCGTACTAAAAAATCACTTTGGATTAATCGGAACACTTGCCGCTCACGGACAAATTCTTATTCGTGGAATAAAGAAAATGGCGGGTAATAACGGCAAAAAGTATTGGTAACTTTCCGCTGATTAAACTAAATCAAAAAGGTTTTTAACGCCTATCATTTTAGACTTAGTGAACCCTTCGCCGTATTTGACACCAATTTTATGTCCCATCGCTTCGGAACGTGCTTTTAAAAAATTCAAAAAATCAGGCGAAGTAAGGTAGCTTTCCGGCTCATCACTATTCGGATCGTAGAATTGCGATTTAAAAGCACGAATCGCTTTTTCCTTTATTTCCCAAAAGTTAGAAATATCCGTTACAAAATCAGGTTCAATATAACGGTCCTGAATATAATGATAAACCGCTTTTGGTCGCCACGCT
Organism: Spirosomataceae bacterium; assembly: GCA_047630355.1. GTDB lineage: Bacteria > Bacteroidota > Bacteroidia > Cytophagales > Spirosomataceae > JANQUM01. Next base: position 16,280 of record JBLHXN010000037.1, read on the forward strand.
GCTTGTTCGTTGCCCTCGTCGTCAGTAGTTTCAATCATCCGCAATCCTGAGTAAAAACAAGCCTGAACCGTTAGTTCAGCGGCCCTTCCGTGATCAGGATGTCTGTCTTCTACGGCATTTGCCAAGACAATCTCAGGTTGATATTTACGAATTGCTCTAATGAGTAGCTTTTGGTGTTCTTCGTCATTTTTAAAGAATCCGTCCCGCATTTTCAGGTTTTCCCGAGCTGATAACCCGAGTATTTCTTTAGTATCTTCAGCTTCTTGCAAACGAATTTCTGCCGTTCCCCGGGTGCCAAGTTCTCCTTGCGTAAAGTCCACGATTCCCACTTTTTTACCCTTGGCAATATGCGAGGCAATTGTTCCTGAACAACCTAATTCAGCGTCATCCGGATGGACGGCAAAAACTAAAATATCAAGTTTTGACATAACTTATTGAATGCGAAGCGACTGACCTATTTGTAGAGCTTGGTTTGTTCTGATACGATTAAGTTGGCAAATTTCCCGAACCGTAGTTCTGTTTCTGCTCGCAATTCTGGTAAGCGTATCGCCTCTTTTTACCCGAACCCATACTTTACGGGTCAGCTGCTGAGGTTCATCTTCTTCTACGTCGTCGGATTCCAAGTCAAAAACTACCCGAGACTTCCCGCCACGTAAATAGTTATAGAATGTGCGATCAAGAAGAAGCTCCTGCGAAAGGATTTCGGTTCCATTGGGAGCTCCCGAAAACTTGAATATATTTTCTGCGTCAAACGCGTTTCCCTCGTACCTTACTTCAAGATGAAGGTGTGAACCAGAACTTCTTCCAGTATTACCACCCAACCCTATTTTATCTCCCGCTTTCACAAGCGTGTTGGGTTCAACCAGAATTTTGGAAAGGTGACCGTACAACGTTTCTAAGCCATTATAATGACGAACCAATACGGTATTTCCCCAGCCTGAATGACCGCCTGCCACCCGCACAATGCCGTCGAAGGTACTGTAAACGGGATCTCCAGTTACTAAATCAATATCCGTTCCCTGATGCCACCGGCCGCGTCTGAACCCAAAATGCGAAGTGATTGGGCTGCGATTAAGTGGGGAATTCCAGTACCTACTTTCGTTTAGATCGTATAACTTTATCGGAATTACGTCTTCAAAGTCTTTTGGATCAATACCGTACGGGTCAACTACTCTTGTGTCCCAAATGGAATAGTAACTCGCTACCTTTACCATTTCGTTGGGATCCTCGAAGGTCGTGTATTCTTCAATCTCAACAATCTGAAGTTCTCCCTCGTCAATCGAAGAAGTATCGTCTTCCACCATTTTATTTACTTCACGAATAGGCTCCAACCTGAACGGTAAATTATCGCCGTTTAGTGATTTTGAAGCACTAACGTTAGACTTCATCCGTTCGGTTTTGTCTGTCTTCGTTTCAAAAGAGCTTGAAAAACGCAAACGCGGTTGCTCCTCAAATTGAAACTCTACCTCAGGTTCAGCCGACGATGTTGACGTAGCTGGAGCTGGGTTGGCTTCGCTTCGCTGCTTATTGTCTTTCTGAAAAATTTTGGGGGCTTTTAATATCCTTCCTTTTTCACGTTGACCGTAACCACAAAAGGCAAATGCCAGTAAACTAATAGTAAAAAAAACTTCTCTCATTATTTAGGCAAGTTGTGCTACTTCAAATTCTACTTCTGCCAAATATCTTTCTGCATCGAGAGCCGCCATACAGCCAGTACCCGCTGCTGTGACCGCTTGGCGATAAATTTTATCCTGAGCATCGCCACTAGCAAATACGCCGGGAACGTTTGTTAAGGTAGAACCTAAAACCGTTTTGATATACCCTTCTTCGTCGAGGTTCAAATAAGGTTTAAAAATGTCAGTATTAGGATTGTGACCAATCGCCACGAAAAAAGCCGAAACTTCAATCACCGATTCTTCATTCGTGACGTTGTTCAGAATCTTAACTCCCGTCACTTCGCTTTCGCCAAGAACTTCTACCGTTTCGGTATTAAAGAGGATTTCAATATTTGGGGTGTTCCGCACGCGGTTTTCCATAATAGTCGATGCTTTGAAATGATCTTTCCGCACAAACATCGTCACTTTTTTACAAAGTTTGGATAAATAATGAGCTTCCTCACAGGCAGTATCTCCGGCTCCTACGATGGCAACTTCTTGTCCACGAAAGAAAAATCCGTCACAAACTGCACAAGCAGAAACTCCCATTCCGTTGAGACGTTGCTCAGAAGGCAAACCCAACCATTTTGCCGAAGCTCCGGTAGAAATTATAACGGACTTCGCGGTGATTTCGTGACCTTCATCAACGATTACACTTAGTGCTGAAGGATTTGAGAAGTCAACTGCTGTTGCCATTCCCCATCGGTTGTCAGTTCCGAAACGCTCCGCTTGTTTGCGTAACTGTTCCATCATTTCCGGCCCTTGTACGCCGTCTACATAACCGGGGAAGTTTTCGACATCGTTTGTGATTGTTAACTGACCGCCGGGTTGGTTTCCCTGATACATTACCGGATTCATTCCGGCTCTTGCGGCGTAGATAGCGGCGGTATATCCCGCCGGGCCTGAACCTAATATTAATACGTTTACTTCTTCTTTTGTCATCTCTTTATTTTCTCTAAATAATAAGTATCGAACATCTCTGCCTCCCACAAAGTTCGTAAAAATTGAAGCAGAATCAAACGTGATTTTACTTACATATGCTAATTTTACTGAATACTGAACTCAATCCTTCGATTAAGCTGCCTGTTCTCCTCGTTTTCGTTCGGAAGTATTGGGTGGGTTTCTCCAAAACCTTGCGGAATAATACGTTTTTTGTCTATTTGCTTTAAAACCAAATACGCCGCAACCGCTTCAGCCCGTGCCTGAGATAATGTTAAATTGTCGTATTCGTTGCCAATGTCATCGGTATGTCCATTTATCTGAGCTATAATATCCTGATTATCGGTAAGTAATTTAGCAAGTTTATCGAGTTCGAAATAAGAGTCAGACCTAAGAACCGCCGAACCCGAATCGAAAAAGATATTCGACAACACAATGTTCGCCTCTTTCTGCATTGCCTCAAGTTTAATATCAACCTCGTTGCCTTCGCTTCGCTCGCTTTTTGACACGTCAACATTCAAGCTCTTGAATAAATATCCTGTTTTGTTGGCGTGAATTGCGTAGCGGTTTCCGTGCGGTAAAACCAACACATATTCGCCAGATATTTCATCAGCTTTGGCATTTACGAGTACCTTTTGAGAATTTAAATCTACTAACTGAATGCTCGCTCCGATTGGCTCTCCAGTAACTTTATCGGTTACGATGCCTTTCAAATAGTTCACTTTTTTGTATTTCGACTTTATAGTTTCGGGAATTTCAAAAGAGAAAAGATCAATTCGTTTTTTATCATCCGATGCAAAGTAAGCCGTTTTGCCATCAGCGGTTACAAACAGAGACACTTGATCACCTGCATCGTTTATTGGATAACCAAGATTTTGCGGTTCTTCGAAGTTTCCGTCAATAATATTAGCCATGAAAATATCAAAGCCACCAAATGACTTCCGACCGTTTGAGGAGAAGAAAAACGTAGATCCATTTGCGTGAATAAAAGGGGAAATATCGTCTGATGTAGTGTTTATATTTTTACCTAAATTCACCGCAGAAGCCCACACGCCTTGCTTACTTAACTGACTCAGCCACAAATCTTTCCGACCAAATCCGCCGGGACGTTCGGACGAAAAGAACAGCAATTTACCGTCACCTGAAAGAGCCGGCTGAGATTCCCAATAAGAGCTATTTACCGAACTTCCGATATTCTGCGGGTTTGACCATTGCTCGCCTGTTTTATAAGTAATGTACAAATCACAACTGCCGAAACTACTACGACCTTCACAGGAAGTAAATACCATTGTTCGTCCGTCAGAGGAAATACTGCACGTGCCTTCGTTACTTGTTGAGTTTATGCCGCCATTTACTAATTTAGGAATCGAGAAAACTCCGTTTATTAAGGTCGAAGCATAGATATTTTCGTCGCCGTTTTCTTCAACCGCTGTAAAAAAAAGCGTTTCATTATCCGCCGTAAAAACGGGAAAATACTGTTTCATCCGAATATTTACTACTTCCGGCAGTTTGATTGGATTTATTTCCAACGCATTTTTTTTCGCTTCAATTCCGTTTTCACAAACTTCAATTTTGCTTCTTAATTCATGGTAAAGCATCGCTGATGACAAGGTATTTTCTAATGCAAAATCCAGGTACTCTTTCGACTTGGCATAATTTCCCTGACGCAGTTCACGAATGCCAATGTAAACGTGGGCTTCGGTGAATGCGGGATTGGTCGGGCCTAGTTGAATCGCGTTTAGATAATATTCGGTGGCTTTTTCTTCATTTCTGTTAAGTGATTCTATTTTACCTAACTTGAAGATAGTTTCGGCAGATTGAGCGTCTAAACTCAACGCCTTGAGGTAAAAAGCCTTCGCGGTGGGATACGATTTTTTCCGAAATGCTTCTTCGGCTTTGTTTATTAATTTTAGTTGCTTCTTTGATTGTGAGAAGCAAATATTCACGATAAAGGTCAGGCAAAAAAGGAGAATAATTCTACGCATCTAAAAAATATTGATTAACTTATTAAACATTATCACGAATTAATTCGTAGGAACATTTTAGGTTTTGTTTTAGGTATTATAAACCCTTACACGGCTCCTTGTAAACAGATTGATTTTCCTGAACTTCGTACAGATTAAAGCCATAAAATAAAATTCGTGATAATGTCTATTCTAAACGCTCAAAATTCCTTATTATTTTTGACTTCTAACCAATTTCGCACTAAATGAGTACAGTCTATCTATTTTTTAAATCCTTTCACGTCGTCGGCTTTGTGTCTTGGTTCGCCGGACTTTTTTACCTCGTAAGAATGTTTGTGTATTTTGCCGAAGCGGAAGAGCAACCGATAGAGATGCGTGCACAGTGGAAAAATCAGCTTATTTTAATGCAAGAGCGGGTTTACAAGATTATCGCAACTCCGGCAATGTTCATCACCCTTTTTTTTGGAATCGGAATGTTGGTCATAAATCCCGCTTGGCTAAGCCAACCCTGGATGCAGCTGAAGCTAATTTTACTGGTCTTGATGGTGGTGTACCATTTCCTGTGCAAACGCATTGTTTCCCAGAATAAGGCCGATAAGAACTCATTCACGCCGTTCCAGTTTCGGTTGATAAACGAGTTACCTACGTTGTTTCTCGTCTCCATTGTATTATTAGCGGTTCTGAAAGACATCGCTAATTTTATATATTTATTTACGGGTGTAATTGCTTTCGGAGTCATTCTGTTTTTATCCGCGAAAGCGTACAAAAACCACCGTTTAAAAAAGTTAAAAAATGAATGAGGGTTTACAATCAAAGTTAGAAAAGCTGGAAAGTCGCCATGAGGTACTGTCTGCGTTGTTATATATATATGAAAAGATGAATGGGAAAACGCCCACGAAATTGCCCAGAAAAAAGAAGGACAACGCAACTACGACCGAATACACGCTTTGTTGCACCGAATTGAAGGAGATGAATTTAATGCCAAGTATTGGTATCGAAAAATTAACAAGGTTTACGAAAAGCGTAGTATTGCCGAAGAATGGAATCTTCTCACGGAAGAATATTTAGAAATTTACAGTTAAAGCTACCTCAATATGACGCTCAAGGAACTCTTTACTTGCATCAGTCAAAATCCTGATTTCATTCTTTTCTACTTCCTGATTATTCCGCTCACTGCTCTCCTAACGGGTATTCTCGGAAAAGGCGAAGGTCATTTGAGCCCGTGGAAGTATTTGTACGCTTTCCTGATTTACTTGGTCAGTATTCCCGGCATTTTCGCCGTGGCGATTAATATCTACTTCTTTCTTTTCCAACGGGGCGACGTGATGCAGACAGACGTTTACATGCAAATACTGCCAATCTTAGTATTATTTCTAACCATTTGGCTTATAAAACGAAACGTTGACTTGAATATAATTCCGGGATTCAAAACACTATCCGGACTCTGGTTGATGATGTTTGCCTCCATGACGCTGATGTTTTTATTGGACAAAACCCGCATTTACGTGTTTAGTTATTTACCGTTTCAATACTTATTATTTATATTTCTGGCACTTTTTGCCGTTATTTACTTAGGATGGAGGAAGTTTAGTGCGAGGAGCAGCTAACTTCCACCGGTTTTTAAACGAGAAGTTTATGCAGCAAATCAATTTATTAATCTTATTGCTGTTTGCACTTCCGGCCGCTGCTCAACCTCTTACTCCGCAGAAACAACCAAATATCGTCTATATTTTAGCGGACGATTTGGGCTACAATGACTTAGGCTGTTACGGTCAAAAAGTAATCGAAACTCCGAATATTGATGCGTTGGCAAAAAAAGGCAAACTCTTTACGCAGCATTACACCGCCGCTCCCGTTTGTGCACCTTCCCGCTGCATGCTTTTGACCGGACAACACAGCGGCAACGCCTACGTACGGGGAAACGACGAATGGAAAGAAAGGGGAGATGTCTGGAATTATCAGGCAATGTTTGACAACCCAAGACTGGAAGGACAACGCCCACTTCCCGATAGCATTCTAACCATTGCTGAAGTTTTACAACAGCAGGGATACAGAACGGGAATTTTCGGAAAATGGGGTTTGGGAGCACCCGAATCCGAAGGAACTCCCAACAAGCAAGGCTTCGATACTTTCTACGGTTATAATTGTCAACGGCAGGCTCACACTTACTACCCGATGCACTTATGGAGTAACGACAAACGAGTTCTGCTAAACAATAACAACGTTCCTCCGCACGCTAATTTAGCCGATGATGCAAATCCAGACGATGCAAAAAGTTACAGCGACTTTTCATTGCAAGATTACGCCCCGACGCTGATTCACAATGAAGCGTTGGCATTTATTGAGGACAACTCAAAACAACCTTTTTTCCTATATTACGCTTCGCCGATTCCGCACGTAGCACTACAAGCACCAAAAAAATGGGTAAATTACTATCGGGAGAAAATTGGTTCTGAGAAACCTTACACCGGAACGGGCTACTTCCCAAACCAATACCCAAAAGCCACGTATGCCGCCATGATTTCGTACTTAGACGAGCAAGTAGGAGACCTTGTACAGAAACTAAAAGACGAAGGTGTTTACGAAAAAACATTAATAATTTTCACCAGTGACAACGGACCGAGCGACGCGGGCGGTGCTCCTACCCCATTTTTTGACAGTGCTTCTCCGTTTGTAACAGAATTTGGCAGGATGAAAGCATTTGTGTACGAAGGCGGTATCCGAATCCCGATGATTGCTTCATGGGAAGGCAAAATCAACGCCGGGACAACATCTGACCATCAATCAAGCTTTTACGACTTCTTCGCAACCGTTTGTGATTTACTCAAAATAGATTCTCCGGTAACCACCGACGGAATAAGTTTTCTGCCCGAATTACTTGATAAAAAACAAAGGAAACACGAATTTTTGTACTGGGAATTCCCCGAACACAACGGTCAGCAAGCCGTTAGAAAAGGCAAGTGGAAAGCGATTAGACAGAACCTTAAATCTGGCGTAATTAAAACGGAGTTGTATGATTTATCCATTGATATTTCCGAACAAAAAGACATTGCCGCTCAATATCCGAAAGTGGTTCAGGAATTAGAAAATATAATGGCGGCAGAGCACACCGTTTCGCCCGTTGAAAGATTTCAAATGGAAGCAATTGACAATTAAAATTTAACAGCTATGAAAAAAACAATCCGCTTTTTTACGTCGGTGGTTATATTGGCATTGACAACGCACGTTAGTTTCGCCCAAAATTACCGCATTCACGGAACTGTATCCGACGATGTAGGCGAACCCGTTCCTTTTGCCTCGGTTTATATTGATGCTACTTCCTACGGTACTACAACCGATAATGAAGGTTCGTACGAATTACTTATTCCTCGTGGACTGCAAAACGTTGAGTTAATTACCTCGCTCGTTGGTTACGAAACTAAAAAGACGGCGATAGAAATTGGGAAACAAAAAAGTCGAGAATTCAACATCACGCTGCGAAGTATTATCTTAGACGAAGCGATTGTGGCAGGAAAAATGGATCGCTTCTAGAGAAAGAAATGGAAGGTTTTTAGAGATGGGTTATTGGGAGAAGTATCGCCGAATCGCAACTACGTTTTTCCAAATCGTGATATGATTAAACTGTCTTACGATGAAGACCAGAAGGCAGTTTTGGCGGAAGCATCCGAGCCATGTTATGTAATTAACGAAGCACTGGGCCATAAAATAAAAGTTGATTTACGATACTTCAAATCAGATAATATTTTCACGAATCTATCCATATACAAATACTTTCAGGAAAACCTCAGCGAAGAACCTAACGAAAAAACAAAGCAGTTGGAAAACCGGGAAAAAGCTTATTTTCAGATAATGAGGTACTTTTTAGTAAGTTTAAAAGATGGCAGAGTTGACGAAAACAACTACGATGTTTACAAGATAATTAAGATGAACCAGACTTTTTTGGGACGAACCACCCTAATGCAAGAAGTATCTGAAGGAAGACTTGTACCGATTAGCCAAAAAGAAATTTACGCGTATGATTCTAAGAGCGGAAAGCATTTCCTGCACACGAATCAACCACTTTTAGTTTTCAATAAAAATTATGCGAGTTATCAAAATAATCCATTCAGAGATTATTACTACGAGTTCTCAAAGATAGAATTACCAAATTACCTCGTTGAATTTAACGAAAACGGTTATATAACCCGCTCAAATGGTCTAATACTTCATAATCGTTGGAGTAAAGAGGGTCTTGGAAGACAACTTCCGGCAAACTACCGCCCTGAAGGATATGAACAAAATTCCGCTCCTACCGAAAAGCAACTTCAATCAATGGATATATCCGCAATTTCTGCGAAGCAAATGAAGTTGGACTCGATGGTTTTAAGACGGCCTGACAGATTGGATCAGGCAGCAACTACATTTAATATTCCTATTGAAAAAGGTGACGAGCCGGATTATTTTTACGAACCAGACATCAGCTACAAATTAGTGGCAAGAGATGCCAATCAGTCTATTTTCCAGATTCTAAAAAGAGTGCCGAGTTTACGGGTTGTACTCAATAATAATACCGGAGAATACGACATATTTCTGCAAAGTGGCAACACAAGTTTAATGTCTGGAGGGGACGATAAAACCCCCAACTTGGTAATCAATAACCGAGTTTACCGAACCAAGCAAGAAGTGATGGATCAGCTCATCGCTATTGATACCCGCCAAGTAAAAGAGGTAGGATTAATCAAGTACGGCGGCGGGGCCATATTCGGAGCAACGGGCGGGCACGGCACAATCGTTATTTTAATGGATAATTACCGGAACGTACACTGATTAAAACATTTTTGTACGCAAAACGCCCCGTTAACATTAGAAGTTAGCGGGGCATTTTGATTGATAATCTGCTATTTTACAATACAACTTCTTTCAAAGGCAAATTGTAATCATCCGCAACGGCTTGATAAACCACGTCTCCGTTTACGATATTGAGTCCTTTCTTCAGTTCGTCATTGTCCGCACAGGCTTTTTTCCAACCTTTATTGGCAAGTTGCAAAACGTACGGTAAGGTAGCGTTAGTAAGGGCTAGAGTAGAAGTATAAGGTACAGCACCCGGCATGTTCGCTACGCAATAATGCACTACGTCGTCGATGATGTACGTCGGATTTTCGTGAGTTGTAGGCTTACAGGTTTCAATGCAACCTCCTTGGTCAACCGCTACGTCAACCACCACCGTACCCGGCTTCATGGTTTTGAGCATTTCTCTGGTAATCAAGTGAGGTGCTTTTTTACCAGGAATCAACACAGCTCCAACTACTAAATCAATATCTTTGATTGCTTCTTTGATATTGTATTCGTTCGACATAATCGTAACTACGTTTGGCGGCATAATATCTACCAATTGTCGCAAACGGGGCAAACTGACATCCATAATAACCACCCTGGCTCCAAGTCCAGCGGCCATTTTTGCAGCTTGTGTTCCCACGATACCACCACCAAGAATCAGTACTTTCCCCGGAGGAACTCCTGGCACTCCACCAAGTAAAACCCCTTTACCTTTCAATGGTTTTTCAAGGTATTTAGCCCCTTGTTGGATTGCCATTCTTCCAGCAACTTCTGACATCGGAATAAGCAATGGCAATGAGCGATCTGCTTTCTCTACGGTTTCGTAAGCAAGACAAACAGCTCTTTGCTTAATCATCGCCATGGTAAGCGGCTCCGATGAGGCAAAGTGAAAATAGGTAAACAGCAATTGCCCTTCTTTTATTAAATTATACTCTAATTCGATGGGTTCTTTTACCTTAATAATCATCTCCGCAATTGCGTAAATTTCCTCTATTGTAAGAAGAATTTTTGCCCCTGCCTCAACGTATTCAAAATTTTCAAATCCACTGCCACTTCCAGCATTGTTTTGTATGTAAACTTCGTGACCAAGTTTTACTAGTTCAGTAGCACCAGCAGGCGTTAGACCTACGCGGTTCTCGTTATTTTTGACTTCGATTGGAACACCAATAATCATGATTGATTGATTTAAGGTTGATTACAAAATACTGGACAAAGGTAATTCTACCGTAAATATTCTCATTATGCTTCGACAAATAAGTTTTTTTTTCTACTATTGCCCTTATACTTAGAAATTCAATCTTAATTATTGCCTTTAAAATACCGCTAACAGAAACTTTTTTCACAAATGATTGATGACATAGATTTACTACTTTTGAAACTTTTACAAAAAGACGGGCGATTGACTTACCGTGAATTATCAGAGAAAGTAAACCTATCTGTTACACCAATTCATGAACGGGTAAAAAGGCTCGAAAAAGAAGGCTATATCAGTAAATATGTAGCTTTACTTTCAAGAGAAAAACTTGGAAAAGGGTTGACCATTTATTGTCAGGTGACATTGATAAAACAGACAAAAGACGTTTCCTCAACTTTTAACGAGGCAATCAAAGAACTTCCGGAGGTACTGGAGTGTAATTTCATTTCGGGTAGCTTTGATTACCTGCTAAAAATTATAACTCCCGACATGGACGGCTACCACCGCTTCCACCAAGAGAAGCTTTCGGTTATTGAAGGTGTTTCGTTAATTAATAGCTTCTTCGTTATATCGGAAGTGAAATCCACTACAGAATTGCCCATTTAATTACTGCACCCTTGCAAGTAATTTGTTAAACCGCCAATTGGCTGCCCGTCAGGAATATCTGTTTCGTCAGGAATTTTAAATTCCGCTGGATTATCAATGAAAGCGTTGATTTGTTTCAACACAAAAAGTCCAAAGTCAGAATTTTTAATTTCCTGTTCACGAATATAATTCTGGATTCCTTTTAGCTCTCCGAAAGCAATCGCATTTACATCGACGCTTGTTTTTGCGTTGTTCGATAATTTCATCAATTGATTTAAGTAAATGGACGCAGTTGTGCGATCAATTTGGGCAAGGTAATTATCGCTTCGGTACATTTTCGTGTTTGCAATCAATTGTGTAGTCATTCGGCTTAACACCTCGTTTAAGTCCGGCAAATCGTCGCTGTAAGTCTTTTGAACCGCTAATCGAGCAGCACGCTCAGGATGAAGTAAAAACGTTAACGTTAGTGTGGCTGCGGCTCTCGGCGGAGCCAACGGGTCAAAGCCCATGCCAGTGGTCCGGTCAAATACTTCCCGCTGATTGGGGGAATAGCGGTACGGACGGGGCGGAATATTCTTAATTACGCTCATCGGAACGCTTAAAAATCCGGGTTTTACAGTTTCCATCAACGCATCAAAGGCAGCCCACTGTTCGTCAGCAGATACAGGAAGGAAAACAGTTTGGGCGTCGCCTTTTCTGACGTTTCCGTAGTAAGCTCCCGCCAGTACTTTTGAAGCCGCTTCAATCTGAAAACGATGAAACATATACATCGGTACAAAAACTTCTTCTAAAGTTGCCATCGGTTCTCCAGTTCGGAGCTTACGCTCGTCAAAATTTGATAAAACTATCGAACGGATTTTCGACAAGCGTTTTAACTCAGCGGTTGCGGATGCACCATTATCCCACAAGTGCG
>JBLHXN010000038.1:0-28147 GCA_047630355.1 Spirosomataceae bacterium
TGCGAGTGTACATTGAAGAAAATAATTTGGAAACAGCAAACGAAGTCAGCAACGTGATTAAAGCCTTACGTTTAAAGGGCGATAACGTTCCCAATTATTACTTAACAAAGGCTTATTATCACCAAAAAAATAACGAAGAGTTATTAACGGCGGCAATTATTGACGAAGCCGTAAAGCTTTTACCTAAATCCGAGCAAAAAGCACGGCTGTATTATCTAACGGGTCAGATTTACGAAAAAAATGGTCGCTCTGATTTAGCGGTTCAACGCTACCTCAAAGTAGAGAAAAACAAACCAAATTATGATTTATCTTTCAACTCGCAAGTAAATCTGTTAGCAGCGAAAGCAAGCAGCGGCGGTGGACGAGGAAACGTAATTTCGGAATACGCACGAATGCTCGAAGACCGAAAAAATAAGGATTTACGAGATAAGATTTACTACAAAATGGGAACGCTCGAAGCAGAGAAGAAAAACTACGAACGAGCCACTGCTTATTACCAACAATCAGTAAGAGAATCTAAGAACAATGAGAGTAAAGCGTTGGCGTATTTAGCTATTGCCGAAATAAATTACGTCAAACTCAGTAATTACGAAAGAGCAGCTTCCTACTACGACAGTACGCTTACCAATATGATGAACACTGACGTGAACTACAAAGCGGTAGCGGCAAAAGCCAATTCGCTGAATGATTTCATCAGATACAAAAATACCATCACGCTTGAAGATAGTTTGCAAAAGCTTGGGCAAATGAACCCGCTGGCTTTGGATAAAAAACTGGAAGAGATTATTTTGAACCGCGAGAAAGAGCGAAACAAAATGATCGAAACGGTCAATAATAAAATGACCGTTCCTTCTATTTCGGCTAACCCCAATAATATAAAGAACCGTTGGGAATTATACGATCCAATAAAAATTTCAAGAGGAAAGTCAAGTTTTGTTCAAAAATGGGGTTCCAGACCACTGGCGGATAACTGGCGACGTAGAGAACAACAAGCGGGTTCGTTAAGTATCAAATTGGAGCGATTAACCGAAGAAAAGATTCGAGCCGAGGAAGCCAGTAAACTGATTGCTACTTTGCAGAAAAATGCCATTGATGACGAAAAGCTAAAAACCGAGAAAGCACAACTACTTTTAAAAATCCCGACGGACAGTCAAAAACTTCAGGCTTCTAAAATGAAGCAACAAGAAGCTCTTTTTCAATTGGGCAAGTTATATAAATTACAATTTAACGAAATTGAAAACGCCCAACGGACTTTTCAGGAACTTCTGACTAAATTCCCCGATTCGCCAAATTCCGCCGAAGCTCTGTACTACTTGGCAATCATGTCGGACAGTCAGGAGAATAATCCTTTCAAAAGTGCTTTGCTGTCTAAGTTTCCAGAGTCAACATTCGCCAGAAGATTACAACGTGGAACCGTAGAGGTAAGCAGCGATACGGAATACGCCGCCAAAACTTTTTACGAAAATTTGTACGAGCTTTATTCCTCCGGACAATACGCACAGGCTCTACGAGACGCTGATTCGGGGCTGATGAAGTATCAGAGAACAACGATGGAAGACAGGATTGCATTTCTCAAAATCTATATACTTGCGAAAGGTAACGACCTACCAACTTACCAGAAAGCCGTGGCGGATTTTGTTTCGGCGTTTCCTGAGAGTAAATTGCTTCCGAAAGTGAAATCTTTGCAGGAATCAATCGCGAGTACAAAATGAATAACGAATCCGAAGACAAGTCGGCTGAACGCCGCTGGAACAAATACTACCTAGTATTGGTAGTTTTTTTAGTAGTACAAATCTTCGGATATTACCTATTTACCCAATACTTTAAATGAGCAGTATCGACTGGATTATTCTCGTAGTCACTTTACTGTTCATCACCTTCTACGGAATTTATAAAAACCGTGGCGACAAAGACATTGACGGTTATCTCTTAGGAAATAAATCACTTCCTTGGTATCACGTCGGCTTTTCCGTCATGGCGACACAAGCAAGTGCCATTACATTTCTCTCTGCTCCCGGTCAGGCGTACACAGACGGAATGCGTTTCGTGCAATTTTACTTCGGTCTGCCATTGGCGATGATTGTTCTCTGCGTCACATTTGTTCCCATTTTTCACAGACTTAAAGTTTATACAGCGTATGAATACCTTGAAACCCGATTTGACGGAAGAGTGCGGGTTTTTACTGCGTTGCTGTTTCTGATACAGCGAGGACTTTCCACCGGAATCTCAATCTACGCACCGTCGCTGATTATGTCAACAATATTTGGCTGGGAAATTTTCTGGACAAATATTTTAATGGGCGGAATTGTACTTACTTACACAGTGATAGGCGGAACTAAGGCAATATCACACACGCATTTACAGCAAATGATTATCATGACTTGTTCGCTATTTTTTGCGGGCTACTTAGTTGTTGACTTACTCCCTGCTGATATGGGCTTGTTTGAAGCACTGCAAGTTGCCGGAAAAGCTGATAAGCTAAATGTAATTGATTTCAATTTTGACCCAAAAGAAAAATATAACGTTTGGTCCGGTCTTTTGGCGGGATTTTTCCTTCAACTCTCTTATTTCGGAACCGATCAATCTCAGGTGAGCAGGTACTTAACAGGTAGCTCAATTAAACAAAGCCGGATTGGTTTACTGATGAACGGAATGCTGAAAATACCGATGCAGTTCATGATTCTGATGCTCGGAGCAATTGTGTTCGTATTTTATATGTTTAACACCACGCCGATTTTCTTTAACCAAGCCGAAACTGAGCGACTCGAACAAAGTGAATACGCAGCAGATTTTGCAGAACTCAAAAATCAGCATACGGCATTAGTAGATCAACGCATTGAAGTAGCGAACAATCTCAAACTCGGTGTTAAATCTGATGATGAAAATATAATTAGTGACGCCCAAGATGCCCTCGCAAGCGTAAACGGCGAGATAGCAACTTTACGAACGCAAGTCACGGACTTGATAACGCTTAACAACCCAGATGGTGACGCGAATGATATAAACTACATCTTTCTTCGTTTCATTCTCGATAATCTTCCGCAGGGATTAGTCGGACTTTTGGTCGCAATAATTTTTACTGCATCTATGGGTTCAATTGCATCTGCTTACAACTCTTTGGCAGCTACATCTGTTGTTGATATTTACCGTAAAACAAAAAAGACAGCTTTATCTAAACCCCACGAATTAGCCGCCTCTAAGTACGCAACCGTATTTTGGGGAATATTCTGCATATTTGTTGCGTACTACGCTCACCGTTTGGGAAGTAGTATGATCGAGATTGTCAATATTTTGGGATCTTGGTTCTACGGCGTAATTCTCGGCATTTTTGTCGTGGCGTTTTATTTCAAACGCATTGGAGCCAACGCAACGTTTATTGCTGCTTGCATCTCACAAGTATTGGTTATTTATATTTGGTACGCTGACTGGGTTGCGTATTTATGGCTAAACCCAATTGGGTGCATATTGGTTGTGTCATTAGGATTCATCGCACAATTATTCATTGGGATTGAACCTCCAAAAAAAGAAAGTGAAAATGTCAGAAAATAATATACTTATCATTGAAGATGACGAACGCATTGCTCAAAATATTAGCAAGGGTTTACAAGAAAAAGGTTACAACACCGAAATAGCTTACGACGGCAAAATCGGTTTAAAAATGGCTCTCAACAGCACATTTGACTTAATATTACTGGATCTGAATCTTCCCCAAATGAACGGTTATCAGGTCTGTTCGGAAATTAGAAAACGAAATGCCAACATTCCAATAATCATGTTGACCGCTCTCGGAGAAACCGAAGATAAAATTGATGGTTTTGATCAGGGAGCAGACGACTATATTGTAAAGCCGTTTGATTTTCGTGAATTGTTGGCACGCATAAACGTTTTTCTTAAAAGACGTTCGTCTGAAAATGACGACAACAGAAACGTTTTACAAGTGGACGATTTAGTGATGAACCTTGACACAAAAATCATTACCCGAAATGACGTAATTATCGAGTTAACGCCCAAAGAGTTTTCGCTCTTGGAATATCTCGTTAGAAATCAAAACAGGGTTGTTTCAAAGGATGAAATTGCGGAGAAAATTTGGGAATCGAATAACAATAAAAGTTATAATGTTATTGAAGTTTACATAAACTTTCTGCGTAAAAAAATCGATAAGGATTTTGAAACTAAACTCATCCACACCAAAACAGGAATGGGTTATATTCTCCGCGTAAATTAATGCAGATAAGAACTAAAATAGCGATTCAGTTCACCATTATTGTAGCTACTATTCTGGCTATTTTCTCCATTTCAATTTACTACCTTTCCGAGAACTACCGACAGCAGGAATTCTACAAAAGCCTGCAAGACAGGGCCGTAACTACCGCGAGACTGTTGATTAAAGAGAAGGAAATTGACAAAAAACTTCTAAAACTAATCGATAAGAATACGCTCTCCACTCTTTACGCCGTGGAAGTGCAGGTCTTTAATGATAAAAACGAAGTAGCCTACTCTAATTACGAAGCCGATACCATTTACTACAGCCCGGTTCAGCTTCAACGCATTCGGAGCAAGGGATATCTAGAATACAAGTACAAAGACAAACAGGTAGTTGGGGTTATCATCGAAAATGAATTGCAGAATAAGTACGTAGTTTTGGCTAAAGCCGAAGACGTTTACGGCGAGGATAAACTTAACAATATTAAGAATTCGATGATTATCGGACTTTTTTCAGCGATACTTATTACTGTATTCTTCGGATTTATCTTTGCTGGGTCTTCGCTGAAACCGATTGCGGTAATGAACCGCGAAATATCTACGATTAACGCTAACAATCTAACGCAAAAGTTAAATATTGGAAACGGCAAAGACGAAATAGCTCAGCTTGCCACAAACTTTAACTCAATGCTCGGGCGACTTGAGCAATCTTTTGAGTTACAAAAAAGCTTTGTGTCCAACGCTTCGCACGAACTCCGAACTCCGCTTGCCGCCATTAAATCCGAGATTCAGATTGCTTTGCAAAAGGAACGTTCTGTTGACGAATATCAGAATATCTTAAGAGTATTATTGGGGGATAACCAACGTCTGATTAAAGTGATTAACGGTTTGCTGCAACTCGCGAAATCAGAACAGATTGAAGCAGACATGCAAATCAGCGAAGTCAGGATCGATGAAATTATCTTTGATGTGCAAGATCAGCTTCTTCAATTATATCCTGATTACAATATCCTGATAGATTTCGACGAAATTCCGGAAGAAGAGTCGTTCTTTAAAGTACTTGGCAACAGTCAGTTATTAGTTACTTTATTCCAAAATCTGATTGAGAATGCGTGCAAGTACTCCGACGATCACACCGCGAAAGTAACGCTCTCCTACAACGCTACTAAAGCAATTATTAAAGTTCAGGATGACGGAATCGGAATCGCGGAAAATGAATTGCAGCGTATTTTTGAGCCATTTTACCGAAGTAAAGTAATCACAAATATTAAAGGACACGGAATAGGTTTATCTATTTGCCGCAAAATAGTAGCGATGCATAAAGGTGTTTTGAAAGTGCAAAGTTTGTTAGGCAAAGGCAGTACTTTTGAAGTTACGCTTTCGCACATAAAAAAGAATCCCGCTTGAAATTTTCTCAAACGGGATTCAATATCGTAACTATTAATTAGTATTTATTGTAACTGAGCGGCGTATTTATCGTACGCTACCTGGGCTTTATTGTCCGTGCCTTCAGCGTACTGATTGTACACATTTCCTAAAATACGGAGCGTATTCAAGTTAGACTGAACCATCTCCCGCACATTCGCATCGCCCCATTGTCTGCTTCCGGTTTGAATCTTCGGAATGAAATATCCCAGAGATTCATCGGCACGTTTTATCATCACGTCAGCAATTTTCTTTGCTTTTGTGTTTTCACCCAAGTTGTAATAGAAGAGTACAAAATTTGATGTGAGCTGATCGTACGGTATTGATTTATCGGGCATTACTTCCATCGCTTTGTCGAGTGCTTTCACAGCTCTTACGGTGTCTTGTTCGTTGACAAGTTGCTCCGCCAAACGAAGGAAAGAGTAACGAGCCGTAACAACGGGTACTTTCAGGTAAGTTTCAGAATCGTAGAAAATATCCGGGTTATCTAATCCTCTCCAAAAAGTCTTGTTCATCATGTTATCGTACATCACGTCAGAATTCACAAAACCATCCGTGTCTTGCTGGTTTACCGCAAACGGCATCAAGCGGTACGAATAACCTTCGAGTTGCATGTGACTCTTTAAATTCAAATACGAATTGGTTGAAAGCGTGCTGGAGAAATAAATCGGACGTTCCCAATTATTTTCAGCAATGATTTCCAACACCATTAAATCGTTCTTCAGCAAATCACGTTCGCCGATATTCCAAGACATTACACCCGACAAAAATCCGTCTAAACCTTTAGGAACGAAGCCTTGTGCTTTGATTTTCTCAGGATTATACGTCAAATATAAATTCGACGATGGCAATGTATTAATCGTTTCTCCCGTAGAAATTGGTATCTGAATGGCGGGTGAATTAGTTTTCACCAACTGCAAGAACTCTTTCAAGTCAATGCCAGACTTCACGGATTCAATGTCCTTTGCGTAGAAAGGTATCTGATCGTTAATCCCTTTATTGTATTGATCCATCGTGAACGAAATAGGCAACGGCTCAGACTCGTAAGTCTTACGCTTCATCTGCTCGATGTACCATTCAGTTCCCAACAAACTCAAGTTACAAACCCGCACGTCAGTTCGGAAACCTTCGACTTCCTGAGCGTACCAAAGTGGGAACGTATCATTATCACCACCCGTAAACAGAATACCATTTGGGGCAACTGAATTCAATAAGTTTTTAGCAAAATCTACTTGGTGATAGCGGCCTGATCGATCGTGTCCGTCCCAGGCTTGTGTTGCCATTAAAACGGGAACTCCCAAGCACAAAACGGTTGCAAGTCCTGCTTTAGCAACTTCATTTTTGAAAAATCTCAAAACGAAATCGACTAAGCCAATTACACCAAGTCCCGCCCAGATGGCGAAAAAGTAGAACGAACCTACGTAAATATAATCACGCTCTCTCGGCTCAACGGGCGGCGAGTTCAGGTAAACTACCAACGCTAATCCGGTAAACAGGAACAGTAACAACTGGATTATGAAATCACGTTCTCGTCTAAAATATTGAACCAAAAGTCCGAGAATACCGAGAATGATTGGCAGTGCCAAGTAATTTGTTCGACCCTTATTGTCGGCTAAGCCACTCGGCAAATCCGCTTTAGATTCAAAAAGATCCGTCGCTCCAGATTTTTCAATATCGCTTCCCCTCCCCCAGAAATTCCACAGAAAATACCGCCAATACATGGTACCCATTTGGTAGTTTAGCATAAAGCCAATATTATCGGCGAGGTTCGGCTTTTGTCCGGCGGGGATATTTAACGCATTTTGGTAAAGTCGAACGTGATTTGGGTCAGAGCTCCAAAGTCTCGGCAACAACATTTTACCATTCGCGTCCCATTCGTACTCTGGAGAATAATCGTATGCTTCGTAGCTATCTTCACCCATTCTGTAAATGGGTTCGCCTCGCTTAATGTCGGCTAACTTCGCAGTGTAAACCGGACCGTACATCAACGGGCGGCTACCGTATTGCTCACGCTTTAAATAATAAACGTAGTTCAATACATTGCTCGGATTATTCTCGTTAATCGGCGGATTGTACGTTGAACGAATCAACGCAATGGTATAAGTTGAATATCCGATCAAAATAAAGGCAAAAGCTAAAAGTGAAGTATTTAACATCACTTTGCCATTCTTTGCCGCCCATCTGATTCCGTAAACTAATGCTCCTACTATTGCGATTACAAAGAAGATTATCCCCGAACCAAACGGCAGGCCAAAACCGTTTACAAATAGTTTTTCAAACGTAAAACCAAGAGAAGGCAATCCCGTAATTACTCCAGTATTTACAATTCCCAACGCTACCATTCCACCAAGAAACGCCAAGAAACCGCCTTTCCACGTAATTTTCTTAGAGCGTTTGTAATAATAAACCAACGCCAAAGCAGGAACTGCAACAAGATTTAATAAGTGAACTCCGATAGACAAACCAACTAAATAGGCGATAAAAATCAACCAACGGTTAGATGCAGCTTCATCTTCTATTAATTCCCAACGGAACGCAGCCCAAACTACGATTGCAGTGAAGAAAGAGGACATTCCGTAAACCTCCGCTTCCACGGCTGAAAACCAAAACGAATCCGAAAATGTATAAATCAGCGAACCTACTAAACTAGCCCCGAACACCTGAATCATTTCTCCCTGCGATAGTTCTTCCCCTTTCTTGTTGAATAACTTTCGAGCGAGCAAAGAAATAGTCCAGAACATGAATAAAATGGTGAACGCACTGGCAATTACGGAAACCATATTGACCATTAACGCCACTTTGGTTACGTCGCCACCCGCGAAAAGTGAAGCCATTCGTCCAATTAAAAGGAAGAAAGGTGCTCCTGCCGGGTGCGGTACTTGCAATTTGAATGCACAGGCAATAAATTCACCGCAATCCCAGAAACTTGCCGTTGGCTCTACGGTGAGCGTGTAGGTTATCAACGCGACCAGAAAAACGGTCCATCCTAACGCTTTATTTAGTAATTTAAAATTCATAGTTGATAGTTATACAAATAATTTTGGGGTTCTAAAAGAGTACTATTTGACAGTTCAAAGTAACAAAAGTTATACCTAAGTGTGCGTATGACCCTGCTTAAATAATGTTAATCAAAGTTTTAGTTGCTTTCCTATATTAGCTTGCTTTTCAATAATTCCACAAACATTTTCAAAATCGGTTTCATTATTCACGAAATCAATCTCGTTAACGTCTATTTCAATCAATTTACCATGGGTGTATTTATGCGTGAACGATTCGTACAATACATTTAACTTCGATAGGTAATCGTCAGAAATATCCTGCTCGTAATCCCGATTCCTGAGTTTTATCTGTCGCTTTAGTTTCTCAACGTCAGATTTTAAATAAATCATTAAGTCTGGCGGAGCAACGGCCCGCATAATGGTTGAGAACAATCCCTGATAAGTTGAGAAATCGGTATCATTTAATAAGCCGGATTCGTGTAAATTTTGAGCGAATATATACGCATCTTCGTAGATGGTACGATCCTGAATAATTGTTTTAGAATCCGTATTCTTCTTAATATTCATCACTTGCTCAAACCTGCTGTTGAGAAAGAATATCTGCAAATGAAAAGACCATTTCGCCATTTCAGCGTAAAAAGGTGCTAAATAAGGATTATTATCGACGGCCTCGTAATAGACTTCCCAGCCGTACTTCTCGGCCAGTTTTTCTGCTAAAGAGGTTTTTCCGGCTCCGATGTTTCCGGTGATGGCAATATGCATACAGTAGGAGTGATACTTATAATATCGGGCAAATTACGCCCTTCCCTAAGAAAAATCATAATTGTTAATCGCATCTTTTGTAAATTTGCGTTAAATACGTGAAGCATGGAAAATTATCAAGTCCTCCTGTATTATTGTTACGTTCCAATAGAAAACGTAATAGAATACCGTGACGAACACCATCTATTTTGTTTAAAAAACGACCTTCTGGGCCGGGTTATAGTAGCACCTGAAGGTCTGAACGGCACGATTTCAGGGTCTGTTGCCAACTGCAAGAAGTACATGAATTGGCTAAACGCCGATTCTCGCTTTTCAAAAATTGACTTCAAAGTCGAAAATGTTCCGCAGCATGCGTTTAAGAAGTTATACGTAAGAGTTAAAAAAGAAATTGTTCATTCAGAATTGGGCGTAAATCCGTTAGTGCAAACCGGAAAGCATTTGGAGCCAAACGAGTTAAAGTCAATGCTCAATGATCCGGATGTTGTACTTGTAGACATGCGTTCTAATTACGAACACAGTATCGGCAAGTTTAAGAACGCGGTGACGTTTGACATGGAAAACTTACGTGATTTGCCCGACCACATGAACGAAATAGAGCACCTCAAAGATAAGAAAGTTGTTACGTACTGCACGGGCGGAATTAAGTGCGAAAAAGCGTCTGCTTATTTAATCAAGCGGGGTTTTTCAAACGTTTACCAACTGCACGGTGGTATCATCAAATACGGAATAGAAGCCGATGGCGAAGATTTTGAAGGGAAGTGTTACGTTTTCGACAACCGATTAATAACCGACGTAAATTCGGTCAACCCTTCGGTTATCTCGAAATGCCACATTTGCAAAAAATCTTCTGACCGAATGATTAATTGTGCAAACCCGGAATGCAACGATCACCTCTCAATCTGCGAAGATTGCGGCGTAGCGTACGACGGAGCCTGCTCAGTTGAATGCAAAAAACATCCCAGAAAACGATTCTACGACGGAACTGGCTACCACGCGAGAGGCGATGGCAGCTATAGTCCGGAATCAGCTTTCAAAGCAAGAAAAAACACTAAAAAACTCCACATAATCGAAGACCTCCAACTTGCGAAAAAATAGCAAGCCCTTATTAAAATAATATGTCAAAACCATTAATACTCGTCACAAACGACGACGGAATTACATCCAAAGGAATTCTTGAATTAGTAAACATAGCCTCGCAAATCGGGGAAGTTTTTGTAGTAGCACCGGATAGCCCGCAATCGGGCATGGGTCACGCAATCACCGTTGATAAAACACTGCACGTCAAGAAATCGCACATTTTTGAAGGAATAAGTTCCTACGAATGCTCAGGAACGCCCGCTGATTGCGTAAAACTCGCCAAACACCACTTTCTAAAAGGCAAGAAAATTGATTTGGTCTTGAGCGGAATCAACCACGGGAATAACGCTTCGCTGTCAGTAATTTACTCTGGAACCATGTCTGCTGCCGTGGAAGCTTCCATCGAAGGAATTCCTGCAATTGGGTTTTCTCTTGATCAATTTGGCTACGACGCAGATTTCTCTCACACCCGCTCTTACATTAAGACAATCATTGAAAAGGTGCTGAACGATGGTTTACCAAAGCACATGGCGTTAAACGTAAACTTTCCGAAAAACTCAGAAAATCCTTTAAAAGGAATTAAAGTAGTCAGACAAACAAATGGTTACTGGAATGAAGTATTTGACGAGCGTGTTTCACCGAGCGGCCGACCGTACTTTTGGATGGGCGGAGAATTTGTAAACCGTGAGCCAGAGGCAACAGACAATGATATGTGGGCGTTAGAAAATAATTACGTTGCGGTAGTGCCTGTGCATTATGACCGCACTGATTATAAATCATTAGATACATTAGGCGAAAATTTTTTCAAAACTGATTAAATTAAGTTGTAGATTAAAGTCATGGAATTTTAAGCGTACACAAATCAAAAATAATGGCGGTATTAGGTTCTTTCTTAAAAAGCGGAATAAAATTAACGAGTACAATTCAAGATGCTATTCCGATAAATCTGATAAAAGCACAAAAGAAAACACTGACTAAGCTCATTAATAAAGCCCGAAACACAGAATTCGGGGAACGTTATGACTTTGACAGCATTTTAAATGCGTGCATTTTTGAAGAAGGCAAAGAATTCTACGACGAATTTAAAGCCAAAGTACCTATTCACGATTACAATAGAATTTACAACGAGTGGTGGTATAAGTCAAAAAATGGCGAGCCTGACATTTGCTGGCCCGGTGTAACCGAACACTTCGCGTTGAGTTCAGGCACTTCAGATGCTGCTTCAAAGGTAATTCCGGTTACAAAAGATATGATTAAAGCTATTCAACGAACAAGCATTAATCAAATTATTTCTTTGGGTAAATACAAAAGCTTACCCGCAGACCTTTACGAAAAAGGTTATTTGATGCTCGGCGGAAGCACTTTATTAAACCAAGTTGATACGCATTACGAAGGTGATTTGAGTGGTATTACGCAAAAAACAATTCCTTTTTGGTTCGACCGTTTTTATAAACCCGGAAAAAAAATTGCCCAGCTAAAAGATTGGGGAAATAAACTGGATGAAATAGCCCACAGTGCCGCCGATTGGGATATTGGCTTTTTAGCTGGTGTGCCGGCTTGGGTGCAACTTTTGATGGAGAAAGTTATCTCCCACTACGGCGTAAAAGACATTCACGAAATCTGGCCCAATCTCGAAGTTTTTGCGTGGGGCGGAGTTTCGTTTGACCCTTACAGGCAAAGTTTTGAGAAATTATTGGGTCGCCCGATTTTGTATTTAGAAACCTACCTTGCCTCCGAAGGTTTCATTGCGTATCAGGCCCGTCCAAACGCTGATATTCAGTTAGTTGTAAACAATGGGATTTTCTTTGAATTCATTCCTTTCAACGAAAAAAACTTTGACAGCGACGGCAACTTAGTAGAAAAGCCCGAAACACTTTTAATTAACGAAGTCAAACCCAACGTTGATTACGCACTTTTGATAAGTACCTGCTCAGGAGCGTGGCGTTATCTGATTGGTGACACGGTAAAATTCACAAATACAGATCGTGCCGAAATAAAAATTACGGGACGCACAAAACACTTTCTCAGTCTTTGCGGCGAACACCTCTCTGTTGACAATATGAACAAGGCGGTTGACTTAGCCAATACCGAACTTGGTCTTGACATTAAAGAATTTACCGTTTTGGGAATCAAACATCCACCGCTTTTCGCCCACCAATGGTATATCGGAACTGATGCTGATATTACAGACAAAGAAGCGGCAAAATTTATTGACAATAAATTAAAAGAACTCAACGACGATTACGGCGTAGAACGAAATCACGCTCTAAAAAATGTATTCTGTCGGGTGCTTCCCGCAAAAGCATTTAACGAATGGATGAAGATGAAGGGTAAAGAAGGCGGTCAGCATAAATTCCCTCGGGTTCTGAAAGGAGTAACCGGAGACGATTGGGAAAGCTTTGTAAAAATCAATTACCCCTGATAAGTTTAACTCTGAAAGTAATCCATCAGGAATTTAGTGCCGAGCCCTAAGAAAATAAGTCCGGTTAAATATTTGATGTATACGATTACTCTTTCCGAAAATTTCGCCCGAACCCGGTTGGCAAAATAAGCAATAAGGCATTCTGAGAGAAATACGGTACTGATGCAAATCGTGAAGAATAATACTTCTTCCATCAGGCTGTACTCGTAGGTTTTAAGAGTAGAAGAAACCAATACCCAAGCTAAAAAATTTACGGGGTTTACCACATTTAAAACAAGCCCTTTTGAGACGAAGTAAACCAAATTTTTGACAGTATTTTCTGAGCTTGAAGCTTTTATCTTAACTTTTCGAAACTGAGAAATACCGAGTCCGAAGAGAAGCGTAGCCGCTATAATACGGACGTAGTTCTCAAAGTTGGGAATGTTCGGTAAGAACCCCGTTCCAAGAATCGCGATAGCAACTAACGCCACATCACCGACTGCCACTCCTAACGCAATATTACGACCTGCTTTGTACCCGTGGTCAATACTGGTTTGAATCAAAGCGAAAAATACACTTCCAAACCCAAAGCTTAAAACAAACCCAGTTACGAGAGCAAACAATATTAATTCAAACATATAGGGGGATTAAAACGAAAATTGTGGGTTTAAAGCACTTAATTTATGCAAGGTAAACGAATTCAAACAATCATAAAAGCCCTTTTAACTTGGCAACTTTCAAAATGCCAATAACGCTAATTGAGTCGGTTATTTCGTTGTTCATCACCATCTCAACAGCTGACTTCAAACTTAGTTTTTTGATTACCAACTCTTCCGTTTCTTCGGGTTCAGCAGGGCCGTAACTTAAATCTTCAGCCAAAAAAACGTAACCTACTTCGTTACAAACTGAATTAGAGGTGTGGATTGTAGCTACGTTTTCAAATTTAGCGGCTTCAATTCCGGTTTCCTCTTTGAGTTCCCGTTTTGCGGCAAGTAGCCAATCTTCGTTTTTAGGACAACCTCCTTCCGGAATTTCCCACGAATATTCTTTCAACGGAAACCTGTACTGTCCGACCAACCAGGTATTATTGTCTGTATCCAAAGGAATGATGCCAATGGCGATATTTTTAAAATCAACTTGTCCATAAATTCCCGCACCACCGTTTGGGTTCAGCACTTGGTATTCCGTCACCGAAATCCACGGATTATCGTATTTTAGTTCAGCAGATTTTATCGTCCACGGGTTATTTTCTTCCGACATATTTATCATTTGCGTTTTGTAATTGCAAAGAAAGTTATCAATTGTTCTTCAAAAAACTATTAGAATGATAATTTTACGAAACAAGCTATTCTCAAACTGACGAATAGCATCACCCGAACACTAATCCGTGCCAGAATCCCGCATCAGAAAATCCGTTTTTTATCCCGTAGTAATCCTCGTTGGAATATGTGCAGTCATGAGCCTTCTGACTTCAGAACAATTTGTAAGCATAGCAAAAAAAATAAACGATTATTTTATTACAAAGCTTGGGTCAATTTTCACAATTGCTCCGCTCTTCTTCTTAGTTATATGTATCGCGTTATATATTCACCCGCTTGGAAAAACCAAGATTGGCGGAGAGAATGCAAAACCAATTTTATCTAATTTCAAATGGTTTTCAATTACAATTTGCACCACAATTGCTACTGGCCTACTATTTTGGGGAACGGCTGAGCCGCTTTTTCACGTTCAAAATCCTCCGTTTGAATACGCCGGTGCTGAAAATAGAAATGTGTTTGCCCTATCAGCACTTTATATGCACTGGAGCGTCCTTCCGTACGCAATTTATAGTTTAGCTGGTGTTGCTTTTGCCGTAGGTTTTTACAACAAAAAACTGCCGTTCAGAATAGGAACAATGTGGTTTGAGTTTTCAAAAAACGGAAAGAATAAAACACTGTACAACATTTTTGATGGTTTGAGCCTATTCAGCTTAGTTGCCGGAATGGCGGCTTCATTAGGCGTTGGTATTTTGCTGTTAACGAATGGCGTAGCTAGAACTTTTAATCTTGACAGCAACGCTTTTTTAATGGCTGTTGTCACCATTTTATTAGTTACTACGTTTATCATTTCGTCAGTTAGTGGGTTGCAAAAAGGAATTGCGAAATTATCTTCACTAAACTTTTTCCTGTTCATTATACTGCTTGGATTCTTTATTATTAACCTTAATTTTACGGAGGTTTTACCTCTAGTTAGTAAAGGAATCAAGCACTTTTTCACTAACGGTTTGAGTGACTCGCTGCTTTACTTTAAAGACGGCAACCGAAAATGGGCAACCGAATGGACAGTTTTTAATTGGTCAAATTGGATGGCGTGGACGCCAATTACCGCTTTATTCCTTGGTAGAATAGGCTACGGCCGCACAATCAGGCAGTTTTTAAATATTAACCTTCTACTCCCATCAATTTTCGGAATAGTTTGGTTATCAATCGTCAGCGGTACGGCATTGATTTCCAACAAGCTGAACAATAATATCTTAGTTGACTTTCTACAAACCGAAGACGGCGTTTCTAACGTTATTTTTTACCTTATTAATGAATTGACTTTAGGCAGTATTTTGGTCGTCGTTTTTTTACTTACCGTATTTTTGTCTTTCGTAACCGCCGCAGATTCTAATACAGATGCCATGAGTAATCTCAGCACCGAAGACTTTTCCAGTACAGAAACCGATGCTCCGAAAAGCATCAAAATTATCTGGGGCGTGTTTATTGGCGTGTTGGCGTGGGTGATGGTTTCGTTTTCTACCGGAGGGAAAGCAAATGGCTTGGAAGGTGTAAAGGTTTTATCGAATATAGGCGGTATTTTTGCACTGTTTATTTTGATAGGAGTAGCAGTAAATATGGTTATTTACCTTTTTAAAAATCGGACGAATGAAGAAAGTATTTAGAATATTACTAGTCGTTGTTTTAGTAATTACGGGAATTCTGCTCGCCATGGTAACGACCATTGACCGAACGCCCTATCAGGAAATGGATTACTACGCCAAATGGAAAGCCCAACTCGAACAGTTTAATCCCGCAGCCGATACCACAACGCGACCGATAATGGTTGGTTTCGCTAAGGCAAATATCACACCACCGTACCCCACCCCGATGGCAGGATACGGAAACCGACGAGGTAAACCGTTTGAAGTCGTCCACGATTCTATTTACGTCAGAACAATCCTCGTTGCGAACGGAAAAGATACAATTGCTCTGACAAGTGCAGACTTACTAATAATTCCGCCGAGTGTTTACGAATTAGTCAACGAAAAGATTGCCAATTCTCGACTTCAAAAAACGCAAATTTATTACGGAGCAACCCACAGCCACAACAGCGTTGGAGCTTGGTACGATACATTGGTTGGAAAGCTTTTTGCCGGAACATACAACCCCGAAATTGAGGAGATAATTAGCGAGGCAATCATTTCCTCCATTACCGATGCAAAAAAGAACCTCGTCGAAACTACGTTGAGCTACGAAATGGACACCGATACGGTAGATATAAAGAACCGTTTGGTAGGAATTGAAAACGGAACGGTTGATCCACAGATACGTTCGGTCATATTTAACAGAGTCGAAGGCAAACCCCTAATTTTTACCACTTACGCGGCTCATTCTACGGTATTGGATTCTAAGACCTTGCAACTTTCGCGTGATTACGCCGGAAAAGTGGTCGATTCTTTAGAAGAATCTGAATACGAATTTGCGGTATTTATGGCGGGAGCGGTTGGAAGCATGGGACCGCAACAACGAGGAATTGATGACTTCGATGAAGTAAACAATCAAGGTGGTTCGGTTGCTAATGAAATATTCTCCGCGAATGAATACGAGTCGCAAAACTCAAGTCAGTCGATCAGGTATTTTAAATTGAAACTTCCGTTGCGAGAACCTACGCCACGTCTGACCCAAAAGTTCGCCTTGCGAACGTGGGTATTTTACCAGTTTTTTGGCAAGTCGGATGTGTTTGTGAATGTTGCCCAAATTGGCAATAATTTGCTGGTCGGAATGCCCTGCGATTTTTCGGGGGAATTGATGAAACCACTGACCGCGTACGCGAAGAGTAAAAACCTAAATTTAGTTGTGACAAGTTTTAACGGTGGGTACATCGGTTATGTAACCGACGATAGACACTTTTATAAAGATACCTACGAAACAATAACAATGAGTTGGTACGGCCCAGATAATGGGACGTACCTCTCAGAAGTCATTAAAGATTTGATTGATAAAGTGGCGGATTCGTCACTTTAAACTTCCCATTCCGCCGTCAATACCGATAACCTGTCCGGTTATCCAAGAGCCGTTTTGCGAAAGAAGTAACATCACCATTGCGGCAATGTCTGCGGGAGTTCCAACCCTACCAAGTGGGTGGCGTTTACCCGCTGATTCTTTTTTCTCTTCGTTTGACAAAAGACTACCCGCTAGCGGAGTATCTGTCAAGGAGGGAGCAATTGCGTTAACCCGAATGTTTGAAGCGGCTAACTCAGCGGCTAAAGAACGGGTAAGTCCTTCAATAGCACCTTTTGCAACTGAAACCGAACTATGAAAACTCATACCAGTTTGAACAGCAACTGTGCTAAACAAAACGATGGAAGCTGAATCTGCCTTTTTTAAACGTTTTAGATTTTCCTGAATAACGTGAACCGCACCAAGTACATTTATCTGTAAATCTTTCAGATAATCTGCTGGTTTTAAGCGATTAAATGGTTTCAGGTTTATCGTACCAGCAGCGTAAACGATTCCGTCGATGGTGTCTGGTAATGTACTGAAATCAGCACTTTCCATTTCCGTGGCATCAAACGTTATGTGACCGTCCGTTTCAACGGTTGGTTCGTTACGCGAAGCGGAATAGACGTTATTTCCTTCTTCCTTCAGTTGTTTGGCTACTGCCTCTCCGATTCCGGAAGAAGCACCAATTATTAAGTAATTTTTCAAATTATTTTTATTTTAACAAGCGGTTGTAAAACTCAATTGTTCACGTTCCCGACTTTAACCAGATTCAAAAATTCGTTTCTTTTCTCAGCACTTTCAAAAATTCCTCCAAAATACGAAGTAATTGTAGAGCTTGTTTGATCTTTTACTCCCCGCATAGATACACATTGATGGTCAGCGTGAATTACCACAGCAACATCTTCCGTATCCAAGGCATCTTTTAGGGCAATTGCAATTTGATTTGTTAAACGCTCTTGTACTTGCGGACGACGGGCGAAATAATCAACAATCCGATGCAATTTTGAAAGCCCGATAACTTTACCTGAAGAAACGTAACCGATATGAGCAAATCCAATAATGGGAACAAAGTGATGTTCGCAATTCGAATAAAGCTTAATATCTTTCTCAACCAAGATTTCGTTATATTTATAACTATTCTCAAAGAGTGTGATAGCCGGTTTGTTATCTGGATTTAGTCCACTAAAGAGTTCTTTAACGTACATTTTAGCAACTCTTTTCGGGGTTCCTTTCAAACTATCGTCTTGAAGATCAAGACCGAGAATATTCATAATTTCCTTAAAATGTCTGGCGATACCTTCGATTTTAGCATCGTCATCGAGTTCGAATGCGTTATTTCTTATCGGGGTTTCGTTTGAAATTGAGAAGTGGCTTTCTCCAATTTCTTCTTCTGTATTTATATCGTTGGTTTTATTCACTTAAACGTAATTGTAATTTATAAATATTCGTAAACATGAGAAACACGTACTAACCGTTTTTAATTCTTTTTTCGTTACTTTTGAATGCAAAAATCTAACACTTTGTTAAAACGTCATTAGAATGAAAAATGTTTTTATTGTAGCCGCAAAACGTACGCCAATTGGTAGTTTTGGGGGTCAATTTGTCGGCACTTCTGCCGTTGACTTAGGTGTCACAGCAGTTAAGAGTATTATTGATGAATATAAAATTCCTGCCAATGCAGTTGACGAATTGTTCTTCGGCCACGTTTGTCAGGCAAATGCCGGACAAGCTCCCGCCCGACAAGTAGTCATCAAATCGGGAATTTCTGATAAAACTCCGGCAACGACGGTAAATAAAGTATGTGCATCCGGTATGAAAAGTGTGGTCTTCGGAGCACAGTCAATTCAACTTGGACAATCTGATGTGGTAGTAGCGGGCGGAATGGAGAACATGTCGCAAATTCCGTTCTATTTAGGAAAAGCAAGATATGGTTATGGCTTCGGGAATGGCGAGCTGATCGATGGCTTGTCTAAAGACGGCTTAACAGACGTTTATCACACGCAACCAATGGGCTGCTTCGCTGATGCCACCGCTGAGAAATACGGACTTTCCCGCGAGCAGCAAGACAAATACGCCATCGAGTCTTACAAAAGAGCAGCGAAAGCAAACGGCAACGGTTCTTTCAAAAATGAAATTGTCCCCGTAGAAATTAAAGATAGAAAAGGGAACATAACTATTATTTCGGAAGACGAAGAGTTTAAAAAAGTCAAGTTTGAAAAAATTCCGACATTGCGTCCGGTTTTTTCGAAAGACGGAACGGTTACTGCTGCAAACGCTTCCACAATAAACGACGGTGCCGCCGCACTTTTACTTGTTTCGGAAGAAGCTTTGGAAAAGTACAATCTCAAACCGTTGGCAAAAATAGTTAGTTACGCTGATGCCGCCCACGAACCTGAATGGTTTACGACCGCTCCGGTTGAATCAACAAAAAAGGCGTTGGAAAGAGCCAGTATGAAAATATCGGACATAGAATATTTTGAAGTCAACGAAGCATTTTCAGCCGTGCCGATGGCATTCGCCAAGTCTTTCGACGTATCGCACGAAAAAATGAATGTTTTAGGCGGAGCTGTCTCTTTAGGACATCCTCTCGGTTGTTCAGGTGCCAGAATCTTAGTGACACTTTTAAATGTATTGACCATAAACGACGCCAAGTACGGATTAGCTGCCATCTGTAACGGCGGCGGCGGAGCAAGTTCGATGATTATTGAAAGGCTTTAAACAAAGAAAAGGAGAAAGTAATTCACTTTCTCCTTTTCTTATAAAATCTACTTTTTTAAAGTAACATAATCGGAACCTCAACAACCGTTTTGTCCCAGCTCATCTTTAGGTGAACCATTCCACTCGGTGCTTCGTAAAGAGCAACTGAAAATGCGTCAATCGCATCGTCAACTGATGAAGTTGGTACAGTAATCGATGCCACGTCCATTTCCGGGCGGTAAGCGTAAGCACCCCACCCATCCACATCAAGGTTAATCTTTACCGTCCAAGAATCTTTAGTGGGTATTGCGTATAGCGTATATCTTCC
Source organism: Spirosomataceae bacterium (assembly GCA_047630355.1). Classification (GTDB taxonomy): domain Bacteria; phylum Bacteroidota; class Bacteroidia; order Cytophagales; family Spirosomataceae; genus JANQUM01. Next base: position 20,137 of record JBLHXN010000038.1, read on the forward strand.
CGCAGGAACTACATTATCTCCAATCTTCACAGGGGTCAAGAATTGAATTTCAGTTGATTCATTTGCTCCAATTCGCCATGGTTTGTCAAAAGGGACCAACTCTCCAAAAATTGTCCGGCCAGAAGCCATTGGACGTGAGTAAACAACCCGAATTTTCGGAGTCAAACTCACTTTCTCTTCGTCAGTCTTGGCGAAAGTTTTGAAAGCAGCTCGGGTCGGATAATAAGCAATATCCAACGAGCTTTTATCAACCTTGGCAAACTCCTGAGAGTTAGCCGCTGAAAAACTTGTAAACAACACCAATACACTTAAAAGTACATTCTTCATATTTAACATTTATAGTTTAATACTAATTTTAACCTACCGAACCTTCAAGCGAAATTTCAAGTAGTTTCTGGGCTTCCACTGCAAATTCCATTGGTAGTTTATTAAGAACTTCTTTGGCATAACCGTTCACGATTAAAGCCACAGCCGCTTCGGTCCCAATTCCTCGCTGGTTGCAATAGAAAAGTTGATCTTCACCAATTTTTGAAGTCGTTGCTTCATGTTCTACAGTAGCGGTTGGGTTTTTCACCTCAATGTACGGGAACGTGTGGGCTCCACATCTATCACCGAGCAACATTGAATCGCACTGTGAGAAGTTGCGGGCGTTTTCGGCTCTCTTTGAAATATCAACTAACCCGCGGTACGAATTATGACTTTTTCCCGCCGAGATTCCTTTCGACACAATTCTACTCTTAGTATTTTTTCCTAGATGAGTCATTTTGGTGCCCGTATCCGCTTGCTGATAATTATTCGTTACAGCTACTGAATAAAATTCACCGATTGAATTATCACCTTTCAGAATTACTGATGGGTATTTCCAAGTAATTGCCGAACCGGTTTCTACTTGTGTCCAAGAAATTTTGGAGTTATCGCCGAAGCAAATACCTCTTTTGGTAACGAAGTTGTAAACTCCACCTTTACCTTCTTTATTTCCGGGATACCAATTCTGAACCGTTGAGTATTTCACTTCTGCACTTTCGTGAGCAAAAATCTCAACTACAGCAGCGTGCAATTGGTTTTCATCCCGCATTGGAGCGGTGCAACCTTCCAAATAACTTACGTAAGAACCTTCTTCGGCAACAATTAAAGTACGTTCGAATTGTCCGGTCCCAGCTGCATTGATTCGGAAGTAAGTTGAAAGCTCCATTGGCGAGCGAACTCCTTTCGGAATATAACAAAAAGAACCATCGGTAAATACCGCAGCATTGAGAGCAGCGTAAAAGTTATCTTTTACTGGTATAACAGAACTCAGGTATTTCTTAATCAATTCAGGATAATCCTGAATGGCTTCCGACATGGAACAAAAAATGATACCCATTTCCTTGAGTTGTTTTCTGAAAGTTGTGGCCACCGACACAGAGTCAATTACCGCATCTACCGCAACACCAGAAAGTCGCTCTTGCTCTTTCAAAGATATCCCCAAACGTTCAAACGTGCGGCGTAATTCGGGATCTACTTCATCCATACTTTCAATAGTCTTCTGCTGTTTTGGAGCAGAATAATATTTGATTGCCTGAAAGTCAATGGGTTCATAATGAACGTTTGGCCACTTCGGTTCGGTCATTTCTTTCCAGATAGCGAAAGCTTCCAAACGATAGTTCAACATCCATTCTGGTTCGTTCTTTTTTGCAGATATGAACCTGATTATATTTTCGTCAAGTCCAGGAGGAGCTTCATCAGCTTCAATATCTGTATAAAATCCGTATTTATAATCGGAAGAGGTTATTTCTTCCAATAATTCCATTTCGGTACTCATACTATTTATTTAAATGTTTTTTGTCTGCTTTAGTAACAAAAACTTTTGCTCGAATGTTCGTGTGGGCTTACATTAAAAGCTAAATAATCACTCTTGCGACGCAAATTTAACGGTACCCGTATAAGTAGAGCCTTGAAATTCGACTTGTGTCTCGCCACTGAAGCTTGTGTCACTTATTTCGGTGATATTGAAAACAGCATTATTTATTTCAAATACCGTAAACACGAACCTGTCAACGGAAAGAGTTTTCCCATCCGCAGAAATATTCCAGTTAGCACCCTTCACAATTTCGTTTGGGTCACTTACATTACACTTTGTTGCTCCCTCTGTCAAATCGTAGGTATTATTGTTTCGTAGCACAAGTAGGTTATCCGTTTCACAGGTAGGACGTGAACCTAGTATACTCAGTTTAGACGAAGCTTGAAGAATTATGAATCCTTCAGATAATTTCCACGATTTCTGTGAATTATTGGTCAGAAGTTCGAGAGAGGATTTAGGTGTTGCATCTTCTTTATTGCAACCCATTGCAAATAGCACAAGTAATAACAGAGGAATTCTTTTCATTCGTTAATTAGGTATTTAATTCATTAATGATGTGTTCGGCAACTTCCTTGGAAGCATTTTTAGCACCAATTCTTTCCCTGACCAGTTTGTACTTTTGGAGGGTAGCACTTCTATCTTCAATCAGTTTCCTTAGCGACAAAGATAACCTATTAATATTGAAGTCACGCTGGATTAATTCTTCAACTACTTGATCATCGGCAATTAAATTCACCAAAGAAATGTACTTTATATTAACGAATAAACGGGCAATAACATACGTCAGCCAAGATGTTTTGAACACAACAATCTGCGGCACATCCAACATAGCAGTTTCTAACGTAGCGGTTCCTGAAGTAACAATGGCGTAGTCTGCTTCCGCCAGAATCTTATAAAACGAATCATAACGAACGGTGATATTGTGCTTTTCAGCGACTTCGTACAAATCTTTACCTACTGAACTAACCCCACTAATCACAAATTCAAACTCAGAAAAGCGAGTCTTGAGTTTACACATTTCGGGTAATATTCCGCTAATTTCACTCGCTCGGCTTCCAGGAATCAAAGCAATTAGTAGCTTTTCTCTAGGATTTGCCTTTTCCTGTTTCTGGCTGTCGATTGATTCTAAAATAGGATTTCCGACGTAATGGGTTTCCACACCGTAAGATTCAAAAAATGGTTTTTCGAAAGGAAGAATGATGTAGATTTTCCTGAAAAATGCACGAAGTTTGTGCGTACGTTTGCTATTCCACGCCCACGTTTTGGGTGGAATATAATAATGATTCACGAATCCCTTTTGAGCCGACCACTTTCCCATTCTTAGATTAAAACCCGAGTAATCCACAAAAAGGATTACATCGGGTTCAAAAGTCGTAATAAGCTCTTTACATTCAGAAAATAGTTTCTTTACGAAAAAGATTCGTTTAAAAACTTCCCAAAAACCCATCATTGCCAAGGTAGAAGTATCACGCGTAACCTCTACTCCCGCCGCTCGCATGTGATCGCCACCCCACCCAACAATATTGACAGAAGGATCGGATTTTAATAGTTCAACACACATTTTTGCGGCGTGCATTTCGCCCGACTTTTCCCCGCAGATAATGAGTAGTTTTTTTTGCTTATCCAAAATATTCTACGCTTTGATTTGGAGTTTCTACCAAACGCAATTTGTGTAATTCAATACCGTACTTGTCCTTCAAAATGGGCTGAATGATATTCCAAAATTCATGAACGATATTTTCGGTCGTAGGAAGTATTCCCCGCATAAAATCCACGTCTTCGTTGAAATATTTGTGGTCAACTTTATCAATGATGTTGACTTTCAGTTCGTCGCTCAATTTTTTCAAGTCCATCACAAAACCTGTTTCAGGATCAATTTCACCTTTAACGGTTGCGTGAAGTTCCCAGTTATGTCCGTGTAAATTTGAGCATGGACCGAAAACTTCGAAGTTTTTTTCTTTACTCCACTTAGGATTATAAAGATTGTGGGCGGCGTTAAAAAGCACTCTTCTTGTTATGTAATACATAATATTTTATAAGTTTATGTTCGTTCCGATTGATAACCAACGCTTTGGCTGCTCAACGAAACCAAACTCGTAATAAGAATAATTTAGCAAGTTATTAACATCAAAGTAAATTAGATAGTTTGCATTTTTCCAAGAAATGCGAGAATCTACTAAATGTATCGGTTCGTAAGCAATCATCGGCGAATTTGCGTCAAGTTGGTATCCTCCTACTCTATCCTTATAAACGTAGTTCAACGAAGCGTTCAAGTGCTCACCAAAAGTGAAGGCTGAGTTCAGTACGAATTTGTGTTTGAGGAAATTCAGCGAGTAAAACGACTGGAAATCTGTGGCTTGTTGATTAGCGTCTGAAAAGGCATAATTGAAGCCTAACGTGCTAATATAATCACCAATCCAATCAATTTGGCTCAAATTAAAACCCGCTGTGAGTTCAACTCCGTAAACTTTTAAATCAGAAATATTTTCAATTGCAGGAACTGATTGATCACTCCGTAATACTTTATCAATCGCCGTATTAGAGTTGCGAATAAATGCGGAAGCTGTAAAATTTGAGATTCGATTTTGCTTCTTCAAACCTGCTTCGTAAGACCACGCACTCTCAGGGTTTACGTTTGGGTTTCCTCGCACAGTTGCGGTATTTAAATACATTTCGGTGAATGTAGGAAAACGATACGACCGATTTATACTTCCGTAAAGTGCGGTGCTATTCGGTAACTGATAACTCAAATCTAAGCCCGGAAACCACTGATTACCAAATTGAGAATTGATATTGTACATCGTTCCAAACGACACGTTAAAGTTCCCAAAACCTTTTCGATGTTCAAAATACGCACTGCTATTTTCCCTAAGTTTAGCTTTGTCGTAGAAGATTCCGAAAACACCCGGAACTTCAATTGGTTCTGAAATTTCTTCCCCCAAACGATTACTGAGAACTTCTTCCTTCCGATACTCAAGACCGAAAGAAGTTTTACCAAATTTATTTATCCAGTTACCCCGCCATTCAATATCTAAAACGTTTGTTTTGTGATGATTAACAGCATTGACATTCGTGAATCTAAACCGATTAAAATCGTATAAATCCCGGTGTTGTCGCAGAGAAATTGTTGCAGTAGATTTGAACGCAGGCGTGATATCATAAATCCACTTTCCGATCAAAAAAGCAGATTCAACTTCTTCGTACTGATTTAAAAATTTGGGATGGTAGAAATTTGACGCCCCAAATTTATTAGACATAAATCCGGCTTGAAGAATAACTTCGGATTTATTTAAGTCAAAACTGTTTTTCGTGAATGCCTGAACCCGCTCAAAGGCGGTATTGTAAGCGTAACCTCGGCTTGCAATGCGTTCCGCAGAAACCAGCGAAGTCAATCTGTTCTTTTTAATATTAGCGGCTCCGCCAATTAAATTTAAATTACGCTCACCCAATCCTAAATTTATATTTAGTCCGGTTTCTTCCACTTTTTTGGTGATAATATTGATAACTCCCGAAAAAGCCGCCGGTCCAAAAACCCTGGAAGCCCCACCTTGAAGAACTTCTATTTTTTCAATTTGATTAATAGGTATCGGTAAATTAAACGAATGGTGTCCGGTTTGCGGGTCGTTCATTTTCACGCCGTCAATCAGTACTAAAGTTTGCTCAAAGTTTCCTCCCCGAATACTAACGTCAGATTGAACCCCAAAAGGCGAACGCGATCTAACATCCACACTCAAGGCGTACTGCAAAATTCCGTCAATGGTTTTTACCGGGGATTGCTCAATTTGTTTTGCCGATATAACCGTCACATTTCGGGCAGTTTGAATAAGCTCAGATTTTGAAATATTAGCAGTAACCGTGACTTGGTCAAGATAAATATTGGTCGAGTCTGACTGGGCAATTACTTGATTGCAAATCAGAAACAACAATAGAAAAGTATGTTTCATTAATGAATGGTATTTAGATGAATTGATAATTATTTACAGGCACTCAAGCTCATAAATAGCATCCGCTTCATCTTTCAATTCCGACAAGTAGAGTAATTCTAAAAGTTTGTTTTCATCAATTTTACCACCCGATAATCGGGGTATTTCTTTGACTTCAATTACTCTATTGGGACATTTTGCGGCGGGCAATAACGCCTGAAGGTAAATAATTAACGCTTTTGCTATATTCTGGTAGGGCGGCGATTCACTCTTCACGCTAAATATTAGGTGTAGCTTCTTCTGCGTACCAACAAGCCTTTCCAGTAAATAAGCTTCATTAATGGCGGGGTGCAACAAGGCTTTTTGTTCGATTTCCTGAGCGTAAACATTCAGACCACGGCGATTGAACATTCTACCCGACCGACCCAGGAGTATCAAACAGTCATTTTCCCAAATGCCTAAATCACCAACGGTTTTTGCGTTCCTGTATTCTGGTGAAACGTAAGGACTTTTTACGTACAGTTGCTTATCCAGAATATCGACCTGCACTTCAGGAAAAGGCTTCCCTACCGAAAGCGAATTTTTAATAATTTCCTCATTCTGATGGTACGATATATGACCAAGCTCGGCGGTTCCGTAGTATTCAGTTAAAGTTACATCAGGGCAACTTTTTGATATTGATTGAGCTAAAACGGAGGAGAGTTTTTCCCCGGCAGTGACAACACTTTTTAACGCACGTCCTACCTCCTGACTCATCAGTAATTTCAAATGCGAAGGCACCAAAAACGTAGAAGTAATTTGTTCCTCCGTAAATTGCTTTCCCCAAGATTTTGCCGAAGATAACGAACCAAAAGTTACGCTTGCTCCAAGCCAAAGTGCGTGAATGACGGCGTTCAGGTTCGCAGAATAAGCCAAGGCATCCAACACAAAAATGTTGTCGTATGCATGAATGCCAAAAATCTGTGATTGGTACGAAAACGCTCGTTCCCAACAATCGTTGTCTTTGAAAATTACTTTTGGAGTTCCCGAACTTCCTGAGGTCAAAACGCCTAAAAAGTAATTATCAGTAAATTCTTTTCCTGGAGCACTTACAGATTCGGAAGTTGGAAAATCGATGAATCCATTAGCTACAGAAAGGGAGGATTTATCAGTTTCTGGCAAGTCATTACTGATTATTAGTCCAGAGTTTCCCGTTAGTTGGCAAGCGATTAACTGAGCAATAGCTTTTATGGGAAAATCTGACTTTATAAAAAATCGTTTATTCGGTTTGGTAAGTTTTTTTTGAAACGACTCAATCAAGATTCCTAACTGCCCGTACGTAACCGTTTCTCCCCGCCACGAAATGACGATTTTATCAGGATTGCTGCGAGTATTTTGAAGAATTTTATCTGATAACATCAGTTAATTTGTTGCACCGTAATGGAACTACCGATTCCGCCTGCTGCCGAAGCAGCAACTACGCCGAGTTCTTTTTTAGACTTTTGCAAACTTACTAATAAATGAATTAGGTTAATCGCCCCAGATGCACCAAACGGGTGGCCAAAAGCTAAATTTCCGCCCAAAACATTTATTTTTTCGGCAGAAACGTTGTGAAGTTTGTTTAGAAGAAGCGGTTTTAACGCAAAGGATTCGTTGATTTCGAATAAATCAATGTCGTTGGTGTGCGTTTTTAGTTGCGAGTTATTTTTCTCGATGGCATCTAAGAAAGCGATTGGAGTTCTGATCGGATATACACCAACTGAGCAGGTATTTAAAATCTTGAATCGTGGATTTATTTGTAGCTTTTCGGAGCCATTTTGTGAAGCCAGAAGCAATATTCCTGCTCCGTCGTCAAACAGACAAGAAGTAGAAGCATCAATTAGAGTCGGGCGTTTTTTGAATCGTTCAAGCACATTAACCTCTTTCAATGTTTCGTCCTGATTGTTGTTTCGGTAAGGCAAGATTACATTACTAAATAATCCTTCAGCGGTGCTTTTTAATGCTCTTTCATTGCTCAGAATTGACCAATCAACCATCCCAGCTTTTGAAATACCCAATTCTTTCGCCATTAACTCTGCCGTGCCGATCAAAGAATTTTCTCCGAAACTATTTGGGGCGAAGTCTGCGTAAAAATAAGGTTCGGGAGTTCTTCGGGGATCTTGTTTGTTGAACTTTCTTTCAGGAATTAAACTGTTACTTTCAAAACCACCAACTAGTACAATATCGGCTATTCCGCTTCTTATATAAGCATAACCAGTATTAATCGCTT
>JBLHXN010000039.1:0-27930 GCA_047630355.1 Spirosomataceae bacterium
TAAACAAAAATATACCTTTATTTTGTCTTAGTACTTAAAACAAAAAAGTAGGCAGTAACTTTTTAATAATTATAACTATGAAAAATGTTGTGATGATTTTCTTCTGCCTTCTGATTGGAACTGAAAGTTTTGCAAACACAAGTGAAGTAGAAAGAGCTGATCTTGTTGAAAAAACAGAATTTGTTGAAATTGAGTCTAACAATCTAACTACCACTTTATTTTTTGGTTGTGGACAATTCTATGTTTGTGGTAACTTGGTAGCTGTTTGTGACACAGAAGATCTACAGTTTATGATTGACGAATATTGCTGATGTGTAGTTGAAACATCTAAACTTAAAAGTTAACACTCCTTAAATACTCCCATTTTAAATGGGGGTATTTAAAATTTAAATGCCTTAAATACATGCTAAAGTCTTTTTTTATAGTATCAAGCTTTTTAATCACAGCAACGTCGCACTGTCAAGATTACAAAGTCGCTTATCGGTTAAGCTACCCTGAAACTTCTGAGGTCAATAAGCAGGAAGACTTTTACTTATATTCAACTCCTGAGCAAAGTACTTTTATAAGTAATTTTAAAGTCAGGAAAGACTCAGTTATGAAATATAATAAGTCTGATATTGGAAGTAAAATGGCAGCGTACAAAGCTATTCCTAAAACTAAATTTGACTTTTTCGTATTGAAAAAGTATAAGACGAGCACAGTTCTATTTGCCCAAAAAGTAGGGATGTATATTGCTTACCAACAAATTGCACCCACCTACGACTGGAAAATAGTTGACTCGACAAAAGAGATTCAAGGCTTTTCTTGTCGCAAAGCAATATTGAGTTTGTATGGCAACACTTACAATGTTTGGTTTACTGACGAAATTCCCGTTTTTGACGGACCTTATTTTTTTCAGGGATTACCGGGTTTAATACTTGAAGTTTCATGTGTTGAGCAAAATTACCAGTTTACACTTGTTGGTATTGAGAAAGGCGTTTCTCCAGTTGATTACCCAGACAAGTCGTTCAAAGAATTAACCAACGACCGTGAAAAATTTATTCGGTTAGCGGATGATTGGGAAAAGAATACAATGAGTAACTTATTCAAGACAGGAGATATTTCAATGGGTAGTTCTGGCTCTTCATCAGAAGAGATAATGAAACAGTTTCAAACAGAAATAGATGAAAAAAGACCCAAGTTCAAACTGGAAATATTTTGAGAAACATCCTGATTACATTTCTGACTTGTTTAGTGGGTTTTACCGCCCACGCCCAAACAGTTAGCGGCGTAGTCATAGATTCAGTAACCAATAAACCGCTGGAACGAAGCAGCGTAACTGCATATTCTTTACCCGCCAGAAAACTCCTAAAATTTACGTTTACAGATGCTTCCGGTCGGTTTTCTTTGGTTGTACCAGATGGCGTTTCAGATTCTTTGCTGGTAACGGTCAAGTATCTGGGGTATCGGGCTGCCAGTAAATCAATAACTGCCAACACCCAATCAGCCAATTTTGCGTTGACCCCAGAAACTTTTGTACTGAATGAAGTGGAGATAAAACCCCTTGCGGTAAAACAGGAAGGCGATACGCTGACGTTTAACACGTTGAAGTTTGAAAAGGGAAATGACAATACCCTTGCCGATGTATTGAAAAGATTGCCCGGCGTGGAGGTAAGCAGCGAGGGTAAAATATCGTACAACGGGCAACAAATCAACAAGTTTTACATTGAAGGCTTAGATTTACTGGACGGTAAATACGACCTCGCCACTAATAACATGGCGAAGCAGGACGTGGCGGAAGTAAACATTTTCAAGAACCACCAACCCATCCGGGCGTTACAAGATTCGGAGTTTAGCGAATCTCCGGCAATGAATATTAAGTTGAGCAAAAAGAACGTCCTGATCGGAAGTGGTCAGGTGGGCGTTTCGCCAAACCTAAAAATGGGGGACGTTAATTTTTCGCCGTTGTTTTTCTCCGAAAAGACGCAACTGTTATCTACTTCCCAGTTCAATAATTCAGGAAAAGACCTGGTAAGGCAGTTCAGGAGCTTTGACGTAAATGCTCTGACTTTTTTAGAAAAAATCCCGGACAACAAGCGGGGGCTTCTTTCCTACACAAACCGCCCCGCCCCGAGTTTTGATAATGAACGTTTACGGTTCAACAAAACGTTTGCCCAGAGCTTCAACTTGCTCAGGAAATTGCCGAAAGATTTTCAGATCAAAACGAATATCCATGGTTACATAAATCAGGAAAACAACATTTATAATTACCTCACGCAATTTTACTTGGCTGATTCGGAAAATCTGAACCGGAACGGTATGCAATCGCTCAGGCAAAACCTGAAAACGTTGGAGGGAACGGTTGACGTAGAGAAAAATACGAAGAAGCTGTACTTCAAAAATCAGGTCGCGTTTGCTGTTAACAGAGATGACAGCGGTGGTGAAAATAACGAAGCTGATTTGCCGCCCTCTTCTGTTAATTTAAACGGAAGTTACGATAGTTTTAGTAATACGCTTTATGCGGTCGTTCCGTTGAAAAAACAGCGTTCTTTGAGTATTTATTCGCTCACTTCTTATTCCAACCAAGCACAACTTACTGATAACTCGCCGTTGCCGAATTTCTTAGATACGTTGCAGGTTTCTTCTCTACGTTTACTTCAAAATTATACGAATGCTAAATTGTTTACTCTCAATGCTTTATCTTATACTATCGGTAAACAAAAACTGAAACTATTGAACCGAATAACGTGGGCGTACGACCGTGACTTATTTAACAGCAATATCGTTTTGCAGCCCGAAGAAATAACATTGGGCAACGAATTTGCGAACGATATGCGTTGGCAAAAGAACAACCTCGAATATTTTTCAGAACTTAATTACACTACCAGTAATTACAATTTGCGGGGAAGGCTCGCCGTTAACGATTACCGTTTTGACGTCACGGAGCGTTTTAACGATTTAGACTTTAACCGCAGCGATGTGGTCTTAAACCCTTCGGTGTATTTCTTTAGTAAGTTTCAGTCGAAGCTCAATTTTGAACTCAGTTTTATCAAACGCAATGATTTTGGAAACGTGCGGAGCATTTACCTCGGTTATATTTTACTGCGGAGTAGCGTCATTACCCGAAATGCGGGGCAGTTGGGGGCTTACGAGCAATTAAGTTTTAACGGCAGGCTGAAATACGCCGACATCCTAAATTCTTTTTACGCAAATGCGGGTTTTGCTCTGTCAAGAAATACCAACGATTTGTTGACAAGTACGCAGTTTTCTGAGGTTGGAAATTTAGAAGATATTACGATTGAACAGGAGAACAAATCAGAACAATTTCAGTTTTTTTCTACCGTAGAAAAGAATTTCTATAAGCTGAAAATGGATGTAAAACTGAAGACTTTTTTCAATGTTGACCGTCAGAACGTATTGATAAACAGTCAATTGTCAGACGTGGTGCAAAATAATTTCGTCGGTAATTTGCTTGTTACAAAAGAAATCGGAAAACTGGTTTACGTTGACTACGTATTTACGCTCAATCAGAGTAATTCTGAATTTAGCGGTAATGCCGCACCGTATAATTTTACTACTACCGCCCAAACATTGGGAGTGAATTACGTCTTGCCCGAAAAGTTTAGTTTGCGGCTCAATAATAGCTATTCAACTTTTGATTACACCGCACAAAAATTTGACTATTTCTTCACAGATTTGCGGTTGACCGTACCGACGAAAAACGACAAACTGAGTTTAGAAATGGAATGGCAGAACGTCTTGAACGCAAAGCAGTATTTTATTTTAGACCGCAGCAACTCTTTTCAGACCGTTTCGGTGTTACCTTTTAGAAGTAGCCAAGTATTGATTTTTTTGCGGTTTAGGTTGTAGCCCGTTGCGTAAAGTGGCGGGGGGTTTTTGTTTGAAAAGGTCGTAAAGTTTCAATCCCGATTCTGAAAACCCCGGGAGTTGACTACTTGATAACCAATCAACTTTTCGGCTCGGGCGGTAGGAGGTTTGTGGTAAATGAAGATTTCGTACACATTTTCTGTATCCGTGAAATTTCCCGAAAAGTACGTGTAGTCAATTTGATTTGTGATAATGTCTTTAACCACGAATCTGTAATCGTAAACGCCCAACTTCATTAACTTACGCGTTTGGTAAATCTGTTCTTGGCGGTCGTATTTTAGTAGGTTATCTTCGTTGAGTTGCCATTGGTCAAATTCGCCAACTACGTAAACTTCTTTATCAAGTAATAACGGACTCGCAACGCTGAAATTTACCCAGACGTAATCATTACTAAACGACGGATTTTGGTTTTCACGGTTCTCGATAACAAACTGTCCGTTGTAATCACGTTGTTCCACAAAGTTTACTTTGCTACCTTTTTGCTGTGTGTTTAACCAAAAAGTATCGGTGCTTCCTTGCTCTACTTCGGCGATTCCCAAGCCGCGTGTATAAGTACTTCGTCCGTCAAAAAAGTTGAATTCATTTCCCGCCAGCATGACATTCTCGTTATTGAAAAAACGGAAAAATAACTTCCTCGTCGAAGCATTGTCCGTCATCGGGCGTAAGTCTTTAATCATCTGCGACCACTGGTAATTTTGTCGAATAAAAATTCTAAACTCTTCCTTCGCTGACCGAACGCCGTAGTTTCCGTAAGTAACCTCGAAGTCAACTTGCTGATGTGTTCGCCAAAACTCGCTGTCCTGTGGTCTTCTGACTTCCGCAATTGCCGAGGTAAACGGCTCGTAAACCATAAATCGTTTTGTCAAAACGGGTTCGCCGCGGTCAGAGTCTTTGCTGAGAACCAATAAGTAGTTTCCCGAAATTCTCACTTCGGGGACTTTAAAAGTGTAATGAAAATAAGGAACTTTTGTGTTCTGCGAAACCTCGTAATCATTAATAATGAAATCATTGAAATCTTCCATGAATTCAATCTCATTCAGAATAGAAATTTCCCAATCGGCGGTGCAGTGCTTGATTTTTACGTGATATTGCGAGTATTCAGCCGATAAATCATCAAATTCTAAAATTAACGGTTGATTGTCGTTCAATTGCCTGATGGGCGGAGTAAGCGTTCGTGCCGGAGCGGTCAGGCTACCGCTAAACGGATAGAGCAGAACCGTCTTAATATCTGGCGTATAAATAGCATCTTTTGTCTCGACTTGTGAGAAACAAGAAATCGAAAATAGTAGAAGTAAGGCCGTCAGTGCTTTTTTCATAGAATGGGTTGAATGAACGGTTTTACAACGAATGACTTTTCAACGGAGTGTAAGACGTTCCACTTTTCTGAAACCGATGTGGGTCGATGATTAAATTTGCAAACCACGGAGTGGTGAAATTATTGTAGAAAAGGGTTGCTTGAACAATAGCCAACAGCCCAAACCCTGTAAGGGTGACATTATTTAATGTCACCCTTACAGGGTTTATCGGTTCAGGAAGTTTCAAATTACTATAACAATTTCATCCTTTCAGGATTGCAAACGGTGGTGCTAATTGAACAACTACCATAAGATTATCCCGATGGGATTTCAAACAGCTACTTTAACTTTTAGTTTTTAACACAAAACTCACTTCAAGTCATTTCCTCAAGCTCTTCCACTTTTCCTTCCCACGCGTTGCTGTTTTTTGTTAAGTCAGTTTTTACATTTTCGTACTCGGCGGTGAGTTTTGTGAGCTTATCTGTATCTTCATAAATGGTTGTATCGGCGAGTTGCTTTTCTATTGTTTTTTTCGCGTCTTCCAGTTCCATTACCTTCGTTTCGAGTTCTTCAATTGCTTTTTCAAGCTGTTTTAGTTCGTAATCAGTGGCTTGTTTTTTTTCTTTCTTGGGTTCAGGCTTCGCTGTTTTTGGAGCAGACTTATTGTTACTATTATCTTCTTCAATTGGTACTAAACCATCAGCTTCCCGTTTGGCTTGCCACACCAAATATTCATCGTACGTGCCGGGATATTGTTTGATTTCCTGCTCTTCGATAAACCAGATTTTTGTGGCGGTATTACTCACAAAGTGACGATCGTGAGATACAGTTACGTAAGTGCCCTCGTATTGCTGCAACGCCTGAATCAGGATATTCACCGATTGCATATCCAAGTGGTTGGTTGGCTCATCAAGTAGCAGGAAGTTGGCTTCTGAAATCAAAACTTTAGCCAACGCTACGCGTGATTTTTCACCACCGGAAAGTACTTTTATTTTCTTGAAAGCATCTTCTCCGCCAAATAAGAAAGCTCCCAATATTGAGCGTAATTCGTTTTCAGATTTTGTTGGGTCGGCGTAGCGTAGTTCTTCGAGCAAAGTTTCGTTTACGTGTAACGATTCCAGCTGGTGTTGGGCGTAAAACGAAAAGTTGACATTATGTCCCATACGGCGTTCACCGGCGTGCTTTTCCGTTCCGGCAATGATACGTAAGAGCGTCGATTTTCCTTTTCCGTTGGCTCCAATAAGGGCAATTTTATCACCTCGTTCAATTGTGGCGGTTGTGTCGTTGAGAATGACTTTTTCCTTGCCGTAGTCTTTGCTGATGTCATTGAGTTGCATCACGTGGCGGCCGGGCTGCGTTCCGAATTTAAAGCGGAAATGCACTTTTGCGGTTTCTTCCACCACTTCCTCAATTACGTCCATGCGTTGCAGTGCTTTTACACGAGACTGCACCTGCTTGGCTTTGGTGGCTTTTGCCTTAAATCGCTCTACAAAACGCTCCGTTTGCCGGATTTGTGCCTGCTGGTTTTCATACGAACTCTGTTGAATTTCGTTACGAAGCTCTTTTTCTTCGAGATAAAAAGAATAATTACCTGAGTAAACATTTAGCCGTGCGTGAGCCACCTCTACCGTAGTTTGGATTACGTTATCCAAAAACTGGCGATCGTGTGAGACAACTATAACGGCGTTTTCGTAATTAGCAATGTATTTTTCAATCCACTGAATAGAAGGTAAATCCAAGTGGTTAGTCGGCTCATCAAGAAGGAGCAGAGCGGGTTTTTGGAGTAAAAGCTTCGCTAACATTACCCGCATTCGCCAGCCACCAGAGAAGTTCTTAAGCGGTTGATTCAGTTCGTGAGTTTTGAAACCCAGTCCTTCCAGAATTTCTTCAGCCTTTGACTGAATGGTATAGCCGTCCAGCATCCCGAATTCTTCCTGATATTTCCCGAGTTCCTCCACTAACTCATCGCGGTAATTTGTCTCCATTTCGTGGAGCGTATCGTCAATCTTTTGTTGCAGTTCGAGTTCGCGTTCAAACGCCTGCATCGCCACGAGAAGGATGGAATCGTCGGTTTGGTACGAAAGTAAATCCTGGTTCAGAAAACCGATAGTACAATCTCCCGACTTGTTTATTTCGCCGCTGTCGGGTTCGTAATCTCCAACGATAAGTTTCAAAAGAGTGGATTTGCCTTTTCCGTTCAGACCAATCAACCCGATTTTGTCTTTGGGTTTTATCTGTAAGCTGGCGTCTTCAAAAATGGCTCGTCCACCGAAGTAGAACGAAAGGTTATTTATAGTTAACATGTTATGAATTACGACGGGGTCGCCCGTGCGATTTTAGCTACGAATTTTGAACTGTCGTTGCCTTGAAACCGCAAAAGTACGATTTTAAAATTTAAGATTTGGGGAAAAGAGGAATGGAAAACGAAGAAAGGAGTGTAAGAGGCTCTAAGAAGCTTTTGACCTTGAGTGTATATTTTTCGGTCTTACGAGAACCTACCAGATGGGGTCGATTGTATAAAATAACTCGCAATCATTTTTAATTTATAAATTGGCTGGGGACAAAAAAAGGGTGAAGCTAATGGCTTCACCCTTTAAGAGTCTTCCTAAACTAAATCATTGAACTAAGTTGATTCTATACAAGAAGGGCGAACTATAAAATGCTCCACCTGTTATGTTGGCACCCGTATTGGTGGCGTTGAAACGCTGCCCCGTGCTGAGTACCATGGTACCCCTCACTTCAAATCTTGACCCAACTACTAAATTTGCAGCTGTCAGACTCAATGCATCCTGAGCTTCTTTACCAGTTATGGTCATCTTCAGCCGCGGGTAGCCCGTTTTAGCATCTTTAGCGAAGGCAGATGCCTGAAGTGTTTTAAGCGGAGCGTCTGCTTTCAAGAGAGCCCCCGTTGAGGATACATGACGTACAACCAACTCGTAACTTGAAAATAGGGCACCACTCTCTGGTGTTACTGCCTCAATTTCAGCCTCTAATTTAGTATTTGCCATATCTGAGACCTTTACGCTAAATGTTGCTGCTGCTACAGGAAATGGCAATACAGTTCGCATATACCCGCCCTTTGCGAGATTAGTGAAGTCGATAGGATCGGGAAGTGATTCCGTTTCGCAACCAAACAATAGTGTCAATCCTAAGCACAGTGTTGATATAATATATTTTTTCATTTGAAAATGTACTTTAGTGTTTAAAATTAACGGAGTGTTCCAGCAGACTTGTTGTCCCAAAATACTGGAACGGTTGCGTTGTTTTTCTGAACAATTGCATTGTTACGAGTTATCACTGATAATGGATAATAGTACGACTGCACAAACGGCCCGGGATTTGCCTCAAGGGCTGGCTGCAAGTTACGTGGCATTCCAGTTCTGCGGTACAAGTTGTAAGACTCAATACCATTACCGTGGGCGGCAAACCAATATTGATTGGCCACAACGTTTAATTTATCTGCGTTAGAAGTTGCGGCATCGTACTCGGCGAGCGTAGCAGTTACGTAAGCCTCAACTTCGGCTGCCCAGGTAGTTCCTTTGCTTGCTTCAAATGCAGTTATTTTATTTGCCTCGGCACTTGACATGGCGAATGAACGCACATCTTCCATTGACTTACGAATGCCAGACTCTAATAATGCACGTGCACTTCCGGCGGTTTGCAGGGTAAGGGCAGATTCAGCCAACATAAAATCAACAAACGAACGCATCATGATTGGTTGAACACCTGCACCTTGTGCACCTGCAACGAGTGCCACAATTCTACCGGCATCGTTGTCATAAAGACCGCCGGCAGGGTATAAGCCCCAAGCAGTACGACGTAAACCATCTGGTGGAATACCTTCGTTGCTCAAATGGTCACGACCCCAGTAGCCAACTGTGGTTGGGTAGCAGAAATAATCAGCGTTTGTGTAGTGTGCCGGACGTTGGTTTGTGATGCAACGTATTTCGTTTACACTCGTTGAATTAGTAATTGTCTGACGGTAGAAATACATTCTGATCCGTGGGTCTTTGCGGTCAAACATCGCACCCATATACTGGTTTGATTGGTAATCGCCACCACCCGTTGGTGAATACTGAGCCGCATAGCGTGGGTGACGGTTATCGGGGTTTACTTGGTTTGTACCGAACTTAAACATGAAGTTTTGGGCGTTGGTAGCCATCAACCTATTTTCCGAAATTAAAGCATCAATCCCCGCTTTTGAGCCACTTGGGTCAATAAGTCTGCGGTTTAATAAAGCCTTTAACTTTAACGTGTTGATTGTTCTGATCCAGCTATCGGCAGAGCCGCCGAAGTAAAGGTCATTTGATAAACCCGCAGCCGAGGTTGCTGCAAAATTTGCGGCTGCATCGTCCAAATCTTTCAATGCTGCAGTATAAACTGTTGCACCACCATCAACGGTTGGGTTGAAATTATTGGCATCCAATGCGGATGAAAGTGGAATATCACCAAAGGCATCCACTAAGTTTAGTAAGGCAGCGGCACGAATTGTGCGACCCACGCCAGCGTGAGCAAACAAGCGAGCATTTTCAGCTAACGGAATTAGGGTTTTGACATCTGTCAAAACACCTGCGTAGGCTCTATCCCATGGCCCGTTATTTGCAGCGGGTGTTACGGCATTATCATAAATAGCCGCTCCCTGATTTAGCATTCTGGTCAAACGCATTCCTGGGTCACTCATGTCGTCGAAGTGAACACGGAAATCAGCCTGTATCCGGTTTGTCAGAAAGTTTATATCGGTACTCTGCACCGTTACTTGATTTGGGTTATCCAACAAATCAAGTTCGCATGAACTGACAATCACGGTCAGTAGGGCGAAAATAGTTAGTTTTATATTCTTTATCATTTGTCTATGAATTTCTCGGTTTGAAAAATTAGAAAGTAAGTTTAAGCGTACCACCAAAACGGCGAGAACTCGGACCGGTCAGGAATTCAAAACCAAGCCCGTTACCAACTCCTAAACCTAAGTTATCGGTGTCGAAATTAAGGCCTTTCGGGAAATATGGTGCGTAGTACCAAAGGTTATTACCGCTTACCACAAACGATACCGCTTTGAACGGAGACTTTTGAAGCATCGTTTTAGGCAATGAATAGCTCAACGAAACCTCTTGCAACCTGATGGTAGTTGCATCGAAGATACGACCTTCGTCCCCGAAGAAGAAAAGGTTGTTAAAGTTAACGTCAGATGCCGTAACCTGAGTATCGTTTGGCTGACCGTCTGCTTTTACGCCCGGGAAAATGAGGGTTTGGGCACGATCGAAGCCGCTTTCAAGACCAGTATCTTCGGTTACGCCACGACCCAACAACGCACCCGCAGTTGACGAATACATTGCCCCACCGTGACGGTAGGAAAGCATTACGTTTAACGAGAAACCTTTGTAGCTGAATTCGTTGATTAAGCTCGAAGTAAACGCTGGGTTCGGGTCTCCAAGTTCGATTGGTGTTGGGGTAGTTATTAAATTCCCGCCGCCATCTATTAGTAACTGTCCTTGGTCATTACGGCGGTAGCCCGTTCCTTTGATCATGTTGAATGGTCTGCCGACAATGGCGTAGTTACCCAAAGCACCACCAAAACCAGTGATTTGTACTTCGGTCAACGAACCACCCAAGTCAATCACTGTTGGCACTATACGAGAGTAAATCAAGTTGGCATTCCAGTTGAACTGGCCTTTGGTCAATACATCACCGCCTAAGCTAAGTTCGATACCTTCGTTTCTGATTTGACCGATGTTAATCGTTGTCGAAGTAAAGCCTGTGGATGCATCAAGCGGGGCGTTAGTGATAAGGTTTCTTGTGTTTCTTCTGAAAACCGTGAAATCAAGGTTGATACGGTTATTTAGGAATTTTCCCTCTAAACCTGCTTCGTACTCTTCGTGCTGCTCAGGGCGTAAGTTCGGGTTGCCTAAGAAGTTGTCAACCGATTGCGTGGTAACCACGCCTCCAGCCGGAGTTAACCAGCCACGAGCTGATTGGTTCAAGATATTTCTTGTGCGGTATGGATCAGGAAAGCCAGCAGATGTACCGTAGCCCGCCCGTAATTTTATATAATTGATAACGTTTGACTGCAAGCCTTCAAACGCCTGCGTTGGAATAAATGCTACACTACCCGATGGGTAGAATATTCTGCGATTTTCCGGCTCTACCGTTGAAGTCCAGTCATTTCTTCCCTGAAAGTTCAAAAATAGCATATTTTTAAAGTCAGCAGTTAAATCACCGAAAATACCCATCCGGGTTTGCTCTTCAGTAGAATTTCCAGCAACGTTATCAATGAAGTTACCGTGACGGAATAAGCCCCGAGCGAGCATATTTTGGCTTGTTACTACGTCACGACGCGTACGGTCATTACGCATGTTTGCTCCTACACGACCCGAAAGGGTGATGTCATCGTTTACGGGTTGGCTGTAAAGAATGTTCAGGTTATGATCCCAAATAGTATTGGCAATACTTAACGTACTGTAAAAGCCGTTCACGAGGGCAGTACCGCCTTTATTAAGCATAAACTCTTGCTGCTCGTTGTAAGTGTCAAGCCCCACGCGGTAGCTCATTTTCAAGCGGTCAGTAACGTCATAATTAAACGCCGTTGAGTTTGTGATACGATTTACAACACCCGTAGTTTTGTAGTTATCTAATATCCAGTTTGGGTTAGGAATATCGTTACCGCTACGGAAGTAAACACTGCCTCCATCAATTGGGTTTGAAGACGGCCAGCCTATCAAGTCAACCTGACGTGGGGTGTACATTACGTTAGCAAGTACCGAAGGGAAGTCGTTGGCGTTGTTTCCTTGTCCTGAGCTCAATGGCGGAGAGAATTGATCAGTATTAGCGAAAAGCAACGAGTTTATTACTGATAACTTTTTCGTTATTTGTCCGTTTACGCCCACTCCTAAGTTCAAGCGTTTCAAGCCGTTATTGGCAATATAACCCTGCTCGTCGGTGTAACCACCTGAAATGTTATAACTAACCTTATCCGTTCCGCCCGAAATGTTGATAGACGAGTTAGAGATTATTCCCTGACGGAAGAAATCGCTCACGTTATTTGGGAAAAATTTCATTTCGTATGGCGTCTGCGACGTTACATAATCTGCAAACGCTGCTCTTGTTGCCGTGTTTGAGAAAAACGCATACGGGTGGGTTGTTAAACCTCTGTTGGTATTTTGCGAAGGGTAGTTGTTTGCTTCTGCTAACGAGGGACCCCAGTTAGAAAAGAAATAACCCAAGTTTCCCTGAAAACCACCCACGTAGGAGTTTTGGTAGCGGGGTAAGTTGGCGTTATTGGTAAATACAGATTGCGTAACGCTGATTTCTGATTTGCGGGCTTTTTGGCTGCCGTTTTTGGTTGTTACCAAAATTACACCGTTACGTCCTTGGTCGCCGTAAGTTACCGTTGCAGCAAGTCCTTTCAATACAGTTATGTTTTCAATCGTGTTCGGATCAATATCCAAGAAACGACTTGATGACGTTTGACCACCACTTGTAAAACCACCTCTCGTGTTAGTTGCCGAGTTGAACGGAATACCATCTACTACAAAAAGTGGTTGAACTGAACCCGTAATAGAAGAAAAGCCACGGATGTTGATGTTCGTACCCGTTCCTGATACGCCTGAAGTAGAAGTGATGTTTACTCCGGCAATCTTACCTTGAAGTACCCGACCTACATCTCCTTGAGCACGGTCAGCAATTGCTTTTTGGTCAACTGTTGAAACTGCGTAACCCAAAGCTCTTTTCTCACGCACGATACCCTGAGCGGTAACTACCACTTCTGATAAAACCTGTGCATCGTCTTTTAACTGGACATTGATTTTGGTCTTGTTCCCAATGTTTAATTCCTGAGCAATCATTCCCACAAAACTGAACACAAGTGTTGAGTTTGCTGGAGCCTCAATTGCGTAGTCGCCATCGGCGTTGGATTGCACTCCTTGCGTAGTGCCTTTAATAAGTACGGATACCCCCGGTAATGCCGAACCATCGTTTGCTGTTACTTTTCCGATTACCTTATTTTGAGCAAAAAGGCTTAAGGTAGAGAGTGATAACAGTACGATTAAGAATAGTGATTTTCTCATGCGTTTTGTTTAAGGTTTATCAGTGTTAGAGACTGCAAATGTTGCATTTTTTTTAAATTATAAATCAACATTAAAGCGAATTATTTTTTATCATAATCTATTTATGTAATCTATAATTTTGTAATATTGAATATATGCAATATATTATTCTTACGTATAGGTAGCGGGAAGAGCAGATTTAGATTTTTTTCGAACTAAAATGCCCAAAAACTTACATTTCTCAGGATTGAGGTATTTGAATATTTTCACCAGATTTTGTGCCGGACTATCCCATCCATTATTGAACTAAGATGTACGTTCATTTTTCGGAGAGGAAAATGGCTACTTTTTCGACGAAAATCGTATTCTATAGATCTTGAATTATTTATATATTTCAAGTAAAAATTAAATAATTTCTATGTTTAGCAGAATGAAGAGAGGCTAGGTATGGAACTTCAGGGGACCAATGTGAGTAGTAGATTCTCTGCAAAGCTCCTGACTTCGTGGGTGTGCCTCTGGTTTGCTGATTGAGGCCTCGTTTTAGGTAAATTAGTCGGTCAAAAAAAACGCCGCTGCTCAGTCGTGAAGACCAAACAGCGGCGTAGTTTTAATAAGGTTGATCCAGCAAGTGCCGGATCAAAAAGGGTTTAGTAACGAGTGATTGCCCCGAAACCGTGGAAGTCTGTTAAATCTCCCTTGGGTAAGAATACGGTGCTACCACCAAAATTCATGTTCATTTCTATTAACTCGTCATAAATATCGTCCACAACTTCTTTTCGGTTGCGTTCGTCGTGAGTGATTAACGTAATAGCGTCGTCTGCCATTATACCGGGTTGGAATACGCCTTCCTCAATAAATAAGGTTTGTACCCTTCCTTCAAGTAATGCTCTCCGAATATCGTTTACATCGCTCAGGAAATTCCCTTCGCCCACTGCTTTTTCCAAATCTGCTTTTCGGGCGTTATTTTGCTTGGTGTTGTAATATTTTACAACTTTCCACGCCTCCGCAACGATGTGATGAGCTTTCTCGTCCAACCTGTTTTTATTCAGGTACGTATCAAAAATACTTTGCTTCTGATCTGCTACTTTGAGGTACTCGTGGTAATTGCTTTCGTCGGTACAAATCAGAACGGGTAACGGATTCTGTTTTCTAACTTCGTTCACCTTTTTGTCAACCCGGTTAAAAAACTCCGCAAGCAGGTTTCTTTGTCTCTTAGCGTTGGCGGCTTCAGCTTTATCCGTTGCATAAAGTGCAGTATTTTCAATCGGGAACGAGTCGCTCACTTCGCTAACAACTTTATCATTGAATGCTTCAATCAACCTTGACTTCTGCTGACTAATTAGCAAAACGTAATAACTTGTTTCGTGATGCAATGCCCGTACCAACTCACGGGTAGCGAACGTACGATCAATAACTACGCGATTTTCTACCAAAATGGGAAGTCGGCTGTATCTTGCAGTATCTTCGCTCACAAATAAAATCAAGCTCTCCAGGTTGTAATTGTGGTTGATTTCTGCTTCCAAATCACGCAAACTCTTTATTAGTTGTTGAGCTTTTTGTTTTTCTTCTTTGGCATTGAGACGTTCTTCAGCTTCTTTTATCAAGTTTTTCAGCGTCAGAGAGTCTTTCTTATTATCGGTGCTCGTTCGGTGCGTGTTCAGGATAATGGTTACACAATTTTCCGAAACGGTATCTTTCAATTCTTTTAATGTAATATCCATAATTCTAATTTTGTTGCGATTATATAGTAAGAGTTTGCAATAGGTACCAAACGTCTTACGGTAATATTAATTCTTGCTACAAGATTAGTTCTCCATTAGATATTTTTGACAGCCGCGTCGATTTGCGTGTCGCCCGATAGAATTTCAAAACTTGTATCGCGTCCAATATCATTTGACAAAGAAGCCACCAATGCCTTGGCTACGTCGTCCCGACTGATAGAGCCAGAATTTCCTAAACTGCTTGCCGCGTTGATTTTTCCCGTTCCTGCGTCATTCGTTAAAGCACCGGGACGTACGATTGAATAGGGCAATAAACTTGCTCTTAAATACTCATCGGCGTTATGCTTTGCCTGCAAGTAATCTTTAAGCTCACTCGCATTTTCGGGGTTATCTGCTCCCATTGAACTAAGCATTACAAATTTGCTGATGTTGGCTCTTTTTCCGGCATCCACCATTTTTTTTGCTCCTTCCTGATCTACTGCGTGCAGCTTTTTTCCACCTGACCCGGCGGCGAAAATTACTTTATGAACGTTATCTGCAATATGGTCGATATTTTCTTCTAAATCTCCGACCCGGGTTTCTACGCCTAAATCTGCAAACTGAGCTTTTTGCCCTACGTTTCTGATCATCGCAATTGGTTGATAGTCGTCTGAGTTTCTTAAAAGGTTTACTATCTTTTTTCCGGTGGTGCCGGTTGCTCCGGCTACTAGTACTTTTTCCATTTTGTTATTTTATATGAGTGTTGAATTTACGTAGCAGCTTATTTTGTATGTGCCGCTTTAAAAAGGCTTTGTCAGTGCTTGATAATACCGAGCAGATTTTCTCCTGATTTGTAAATTGTTATTTATACAGTTCATTCCTAAAATAACTGTTCCGCTGATAGACAAAAAAGCTACGTCAATCTCAGAAGCAATTCTGAAACGGACGTAGCTAAGCTTTCTTTTTCGGTATGTATTATTTCAGGTAGTTGTCAACCGCAGCTGCTCTGCTGACTGCGTGACTTTCTAACGTATTTATCGCCGACGCAAACTCGGATGAACTTCTTAAAAAGGTGTAGCCTTGCTTTTCTGTGGTGGCGTAAGGCTCTATCAATACGGCTAGTGTATAAAGCCTGTATGGATGTTGGGTTAAACGCCCCGCTAACGGTCTCTTTTAGATAAGTATCGTATTGGGATTTGTAAACGGCATCTTGATACATGTACCTGATAATCGACCATTGACTGGCGTTCAGACCCGAAAAGTTCAGATTGAGCGATCCGCTTTGTTTGCCCGTTTGCAAAGCCTCATTATTATCCCACGGAATCCAAGTCAGTAAGCCATTTGCTGGATTGTTGTACAAGAAATAGTTGTGGGTCATGCGTCCGTAGGTATCCCAGTTCTGAATGGTTGTATTGATGGCTAAGTACTTCAGAAAGGTCTTCGTGTCTAACGTCGCATCTAA
Source organism: Spirosomataceae bacterium (assembly GCA_047630355.1). Lineage (GTDB taxonomy): Bacteria > Bacteroidota > Bacteroidia > Cytophagales > Spirosomataceae > JANQUM01. The sequence continues at coordinate 16,364 of JBLHXN010000039.1, forward strand.
TTTGGACCGCCAGGCGGCAGCATCCGTGGTGCGGGTGGCATCGTTAATTATGGTATAAAGTTGCTGCATGTCAGACCAATCTGCGTCGTCTTCGTTGGTCTTTTTTTCTAATTATGAGGTGTCAAAACTTCCATTAGCAAAACTGGCGGCGTCACCATCGGGCTTGTATAAGTTTCCTTTACCACTTTGAAATTGCGTATCAATTACGGTGTCGTCCACTTCTTCTGTAAGGGTGTATAAGCCAAAGTAAACGGGACCATCGCCGTAATCAACATATACGGTATAAAATGCAGTGTGAGAGCCTGCTAAGCCGGAATTTCGGAAAATATCGCCCGTTACTTTCTCCCTCAAAAATGATTTGTCATCGAAATTATTTTTAAGACTCAACTTTTGAAACCATTAAAACGCTGATTGTTAATCTGCGGATACTCGTCTTCAAATTCGTCAAAATCCAGTTTGAACGAAAGCTTCAAATTACCACTTCCCCAGGTTGATTGAAGGCTTGAATTGCCTTTAAAACGAATGCCAACCCGGTACCATTTCTTATTATTGTAAGTTACATCGGCGGGTACGAAGATTGGGTTTTCGTCATCTGTTAAGCCGTCACCGCCCGGTCTGCCAGTTGAAGTACCAAATGCCCCGTATTTATCGGTTATGTCATTCAGCATACTTTGCCAGCGGTTTTTGCTGACCACTAAATCAAGGCGTTGAACTTTAGTATCGTCAAAAACAAGACTGAAATTTGCATCGCCTTTTTACTGTGCGTTTCAGATGTCCAGTCGGTAATTACAAAACTATTATCGTCGTAAGTTTCTTCGCTTACGGTGGTATCTCCAGTTGGATCTACGAGAGCATTCTGATTATCACAAGACAAAAAAGTAATGCCCGCTAAGGCGAATGTAGTCAGGAAACTTGCTACTTTTATTTGATTCATATGTAAAAATGGTGTTTAGAATTAACCGGAGCTTTTCAACAGATAAACCCCTAACCATTTAGATGTGACGCAGTAAAATTACTCGCGGGTGAAGTAAGATTTTTTCTCGGCTTCGTGTTCAATCAAGTTGTTTTCCACTTATCAATAATATTTATGCTAATGAAAGTTATACGCTTAACTTTGAGCATATAACTAAAATATACGTTATGTTTATAAGAATTATTCACAACTCAAAATATAACTTATGAAAAGCAATTGTTCAAGATTATTATCATGGATGCTGGCAGTGGGAACCCTGCTGACGGTATCAATGTCGCCGTTGGATGCGTCGGCTCAACGAAAGAATAAAGACAAAGCGAAGGTCGAGCAGGCAATGGAAACCACGAAGGTGTCAATTGCAGAAATGAAGCTACCCGACCCAAAGAAAGTGGCCTCTGTGGAAGGTATTACTGAATACCGTCTTGAAAACGGCATGAAAGTACTCATGTTTCCTGACCAATCGCAGCAGACCATCACCGTAAATATTACGTATTTGGTAGGCTCCCGCCACGAAGGGTACGGCGAAACGGGTATGGCCCACTTATTAGAGCACATGGTTTTTAAAGGTTCTCCGAAGCACCCAAATATTCCGGCTGAATTAAGCGAACGCGGTGCCCGTCCAAACGGAACAACTTGGCTGGATAGAACCAATTACTTTGAAACCTTCGCCGCGAATGAAGATAACCTAAAATGGGCGTTAGATTTAGAATCTGACCGGATGGTGAACTCATTCATCAAAAAAGAAGATTTAGAAAGTGAATTCTCCGTAGTACGGAATGAGTTTGAAATCGGTGAAAATGATCCCGGCAGCGTGCTGATGGAGCGTATCATTTCGGCGGGTTACTTGTGGCACAACTACGGAAACTCAACCATTGGCTCACGCAAGGATATTGAGCGGGTACCTATTGAGAATTTACAGGCGTTTTACCGCAAATACTACCAACCGGATAACGCCGTGCTTTTAGTAGCGGGTAAATTTGACTCGGCAAAGACGTTGAAGATGATCAACGAGTACTTTGGTACCATTCCTCGTCCGGAGCGGAAACTACAACAAACATATACTGCTGAGCCAACGCAAGACGGTGAGCGTTTTGTAGAGCTTCGCCGCGTGGGTGATGTACAATATCTCGGAGCTATGTATCACATTGCCCCAGGGCCGCATCCAGATTACGCTCCGCTTGATATTCTAACCGATATTTTGACAAATGAGCCGTCGGGTAAGTTATATAAATCATTGGTAGAGAGTAAGTTAGCTTCTTCTCAGTTCGGATATACATTTGAGTTAAAAGAGCCAGGTTTAGCATATTTTGGCGTAGAAGTATTGAAAGATAAAGACATAGCACCAACTAAGAAAGCATTTTTAGCTACGCTGGATGCCGTTCCGACAATGGTATTTTCGAAAGAGGAAGTGGAGCGGGCGAAGTCAAAATCTCTCAAGCGTTTTGAGTTAATTTCCCGTAATTCGGAAGTACTCGGAAAAGTATTGAGCGAGTACATTGCTCAGGGAGACTGGAGACTGATATACCTTTCTCGCGATGCCGTCGAGAAGGTTTCGGTTGAAGACGTAAAGCGAGTAGCGGCTTACTATTTCAAGCCAGCCAACCGAACCTACGGGCAATTTATTCCAACTGCCGAGCCAGACAGAGTTGACGTGCCAGAAGCACCAGACGTAGAGAAATTAGTAGCGAGTTACAAAGGCCGTGCGGCTGTTGCCGAAGGCGAAGCATTTGACCCGTCACCAGAAAATATCGAAAGCAGAACAATTCGTGGTGAAGCTGCCAATGGTTTGGAGTACGCTTTCTTACCAAAAACTACTCGTGGAAATACCGTTTCGGCGAATATTACACTGCGTATGGGCACAAAAGAAAGCCTTTCAAATAAAGGCATGACAGATAATCTTACCGCTTCTATGCTGATGCGTGGCTCTGAGGCGTTGAGCCGCCAGGCAGTCAAAGATTCACTCGACAAATTAAAGGCTCAAGCATTTGTTTACGGTGGCGGCAATTCGGTAAATGCGAGTATCTCAACAACCCGTGAAAACCTTCCAGCGGTGATTCGTTTAGTGGCTGACGTGATGAAAAATCCGGCATTTGACGTGGAAGAATTTGACAAGTTGAAAGACGAGCAGAAAGCTCAGATTGAATCTCAGAAAAGTGATCCGCAATCATTGGCATTGACAGAATTCAGACGCACGATGAACCCTTATCCGAAGTCGGATGTACGTTATACGCCAACGCTTGAAGAATCGCTTGAAATGTTGGAGAAAGCTAAAGTTGAAGATTTAAAAGCTTTCCATCAGCAATTTTACGGAGGGTCAAACGCAACGGTTTCGGTTGTAGGAGACTTCGACGAAGCCGAAATTAAGTCGATTGTTGAGAAAGAATTCGGCAGCTGGAAAAACGCAACGCCGTTTGTAAGAATTGCTTCTCCTTATCAAGAAGTTACGCCAGTTTCAACAGCTATCAAAACGCCAGACAAAGCCAATGCGATGTTCTTAGCGGGGATTCCGATGCCAATCAGCGATTCGCACCCAGATTACGTGCCGCTTATGTTGGGTAACTATATGTTGGGCGGTGGTTTCTTAAATTCACGTCTTGCTACGCGTATTCGTCAAAAAGACGGATTGAGCTACGCCGTTGGTTCGCAGTTAAGTGCTTCGGCTCAAGACGAAAATGGAACATTCTTGACCTACGCCATGTACGCTCCCGAGAACGCTGCTAAACTTGAGATTGCGTTTGAAGAAGAACTAAACCGCGTTCGGAACGAAGGTTTTACCGAAGAAGAATTAAAAGCTGCTCGTGACGGATACCTACAAAGCTTTCAGGTAGGCCGCTCGAAAGACAATGAACTCTCGGGTAAGTTGAACAATTACTTGTACATCGACCGTACCATGGATTATGACTCAAAAATGGAAGATCAAATCAAGGACATGACCGTTGAGCAAATCAATACGGCGTTCAGAAAGTACATCGATCCTGCAAAAGCCGTAAAAATTAAAGCCGGAGATTTTGACAAAAAACCTGTTGAAAAAACAGAAGAGAAATCTGGCGGAGCCGGAGTTTCTTCTGACGGAGGAAACTGATTTTGTTAAATCTAAATAGTTCTTGTGAATAGCAGTGGTAACTACCGCTGCTATTTTTTTATGTATTTGTAGAAAGAAGTTGCAGGGCGTTGAATCGAAAAGTCCCATCGGGACGAAATATCTCGTCTTGACGGGACTTAGTGAGGGGAGGAGAAAGCTTTACCTATTAATATTTAGCCCTTACAGGGCAAAACCGACACGAAGCCTAATCCAGAACTTACGTTAAATAAGAGGTTTTAATGAATAAACCCGTCGCTTAATTACCAAGTCCCTTAGGTCTTGGATAAGTCAGAGGTATTTGCCACAGCGGGCTTTAGTCCAAAGTGCTTACATCGCAGATTTGCTGAGTTCTTTCTTCGTCTGTCGCTTATCCAACGTCATCAAAAACGACGGTAATAAAATCAAATTTGAAATCATGCTCATAAGCAGCGTAACGGAAACTAAAAGCCCCAAAAAGATGGTGCCTTTAAAACCCGAAGCTATAAATATTCCAAACCCGAAGAACAGGATAATCGCCGTGTAAAACATACTTATTCCTGTGTAGCGAATTGTTTCGGTTACGGCTTCGCCAATGGTTTTTCCGCTCAGGATTTCTTCTTTGTATTTCGTCAAGAAGTAAATTGTACCGTCTGAGGCGATACCAAACGCAATGCTAAAAATCAACGTAGTGGAAGGTTTCAACGGAATGCCGAAGTAACCCATAATTCCCGCCGTAATTATTAACGGAATCACGCTCGGGATGGTTGAAATCAAAACGGTGCGAAAATTCAAAAACTGCGTTGCCATGACCAAGCAAACCAATATAATGGCGAGAATTGTACTGTCGCGTAAATTACTCAATAAATAGTTATTTCCTTTTGTGAAAACCACGCCGTTTCCGGTCAGTTCGGCGGAAACCTGATACTCTTCGGGTAGCCATTCACCTTCAACTCTATCGTAGTTGAATATCGTGTCAATCTTGGCTTGCAGCGTGTCAATTAGTTCGCCCATCCGCACCGTTCCGGCATCAGTTGCCTGAAAACTAATGCGGGTATAACGCCTTGTACTGTCAACAAATGAACTGAATGCAGATTCGTTTCCGGTTATATCGCCTTGGTAATCAGTTAGTTTTCGTAATTCCAATGCTCCAGGTAAACGGTAATATTTAGCATCGCCGCCGCGATAACCCTGATAAACAAACTTGATAGCTTCAACGATAGAGACGGGTTTTGTGAACTCAGGGTATTTCGCAAATTCCCGTTGCATTACTTTTATTTGGTTCAATAATTCGGGATCTGTTACGCCATTTTCTCGTCGGCTATCCACTTCTACTTCAAACGGAACAACACCGTGAAAATGCTTTTCGATAAACTTCAAATCGGTGTATATTCGGTCGTCTTCCGGGAGGTCGTCCACCACATAACCAATTGCCTTTATTTGGGTCATCCCGTAAGCCGAAACAATTAAAAGTATCGTGATAAACCAGTACAGTTTTGTTCTTTGATTATGAACGATATAATTTACGTATTCTAAGAACCTGGAAATATTTTTGTTTTCCAAATGCCGAACATGTTTGGCGTTTGGCTCGGGGTTATAACTGAAAATTATTGGAATAAGAATCAGCGAAATTGCCCAGGTTGCCATGACCGATAAGGCTGCCACTAAACCAAATTCTACCAAAAAAGGACTGCCCGTAAAGTAGAAAACGAAGAAGCCGATAAAGGTTGTAATATTGGCGATGAATGTCGTCTTGCCAATTTTCTCGATAGAAGTTCCCAACGCCACCAACTGATTCTTACTTTTTAGAAATTCCTCCTGATATTTATTGATTAAAAATATTGTGTTCGGAATACCAATAATCATAATCAGCGGCGGAATCATCCCCGTCAGAATGGTGATTTTATAACCGAATAAGTAGATAAATCCAACCGACCAAATTACCGCGGTCAGAACCACCAGAACCGCAAAAAATACGACCCGAAACGAGCGAAAAAACAGGTATAAAATTCCGGTTGTTGTCAGGAAGGCGAGTATCATAAACATGATAAGTTCGTCCCGCACTTTTGACATGAAATTGGTACGGATATACGGCATTCCCGAATAATGAATATCCACGTTCGCCACCTTGCCAAATTCGTCCGCAATTTCCTGAATTTCGCCCGAAATACTCAGACGGCGTTTGGAGTTGAGGTCTGCTTGTTTAAGCGTAATCGCCATCAGGTGAGCATTCCCTTCTTCGCTGTACACAAAACCCTTGTAAAAAGGATATTGAGCAATCTTGTTTTTAATGCTATCAACGTCTGCCTGCGTAGCAGGTCTTACAGCAACGAGCGGCACAACGTCGAATCGTTTTAGGCTATCGTTGCGTTGAATTTCAAACAAACTGGCGTTTGACGCCACGTTTTTTACGCCCGAAACTGCTTTGATTTTCTTGTTTAAATCGTACCATTTATTAAAGAAGTCAAGGTCGTACATTTTATCGCTTTCAATGGCAATAATCATAACGTTGCCGTCTTCGCCGTAGCGTTTCTTGAAATCTTCGTAACGTTGAAAAGCCGGATCGCTTTCGGGTAAAATTTTTGCGAGTTCGTAAGAGAGCTGTAATTGCGAAGAAAAATAGCCCATCAGGGCGGTAATCAAGACAATGGCGAAAAGCCAAATCTTACGATTGTTTAAAATAAGGTTTGAAATTTTGTTCCAGAGCATAGAGAGAGTGGTAGGGGGATCTTGTCGAAATTCACGGCAAATTTACGAATTTCTCCTGAATTTCTCAGATTGGATATTTAACAACTTTTTGGCGGCAGTAATTGGAAGTGTTTTTCCTGCTTGTACGTCATCCTCAGCGGTTGTAATCGCTTTCTTAACCGCATCATGACTGTAAAATCTTTGTAAAAGTTGCTGTTGAATGTAGCGGTGCATCCACGTAATTCGCTGTTCGTCACGCTGGCGTTGCCAAAAACCGTTTGCTTTAAGTTGCCTTTCGTAATCAACTATTTGTTGCCAGATTTCAATTAATCCCGTTTGCTGAATTGCCGAACAAGTCAATACTTCGGGAATCCAGCCCGACTCCGTTGCCGGAAAAAGGTGCAAGGCATTCCTGTATTCGGCTTGGGCTTGTTTGGCTTTAAGTGGGTTTTCGTCGGCTTTATTGATCGCCACTAAATCTGCCATTTCCATAATGCCCCGTTTGATACCTTGCAGCTCGTCGCCGGCTCCCGGTAACATCAGAAGTAGGAAAAAATCTACCATTTCTTTCACAATGGTTTCGGATTGCCCAACGCCCACGGTTTCCACAATGATTATTTCGTAGCCCGCCGCTTCGCAAAGTAAGATAGTTTCGGCAGTGCTATCGGTTACGCCGCCCAAAGATCCGCCGGTGGGAGAGGGGCGAACGTACGCCAATGGGTTATATGAGAGCGTATCCATGCGGGTTTTATCGCCCATAATACTGCCTTTACTTCGCTGACTGGTTGGATCAACAGAGAGCACCGCCACGCTTTTTTGTTGGGAAGTTAATAACGTACCAAATGCCTCAATGAAGGTGCTTTTTCCTACGCCTGGCACACCAGTTATGGCGATTCGAATTGCCTCTTTTTTTTCGCCCGAAATTTCGTTCAGAAGTTGCTCGGATAATACTTTATCGCTGGTCAACTGACTTTCGGTTAACGTAATAGCACGACTTAGTATCAGGCGATCACCGCTGCGGATACCAGCTACATAATTTTGAAGGCTAAGACGTTGAGAAGGCATTTTGTGAAATTTTGGCTAATTTAGCCTACTATTTCCAAATCAGCTAATTTTCTATTTCTAAGAACAAAATGAGTAAATTCGATTTCAAAAAATACCACGTCCGGGCAATGAACGCTTCCAACGAAGCAGAAAAAGCGGCGATAAACCAAGAGCTCAAAGATTTTTACGATACGCTCAACGCAACCGATAAGGAAGCTTTCAACGCAGAACTGCAAGGCTTTCTTGTCAGCGAATACTCGAAAATAAAATCGGTTTGCGATGGCGTAAAAGGTGGTGATAACCCCAATTAACTATGACAAAAACAATACGGACCCCCGAAGAGCAATTTGAGAACTTGCCCGACTATAACTTTCAACCTAATTACGTAGAAGTCACCGCCGAACTACGAATGCATTACGTGGACGAAGGGGAGATTGACGCTCCCGTAATTCTGTTACTCCACGGTGAGCCAAGCTGGTCTTATTTGTACCGAAAAATGATTCCTAAACTCGTGGAAGCGGGTTTTAGAACAATTGTCCCTGATTTAATTGGTTTCGGGAAATCTGATAAACTCATGGAACAAGATGCTTATTCCTACCAAAATCATTTGGATTGGTTACAGGCATTTATTGATAAATTAGGTCTTCAAAACATGACTTTATTTTGTCAGGATTGGGGTGGTTTACTCGGTTTACGTTTGGTTTCCGCCCACCCCGAAAATTTCGTGCGGGTGGTGGCTTCTAATACTACGCTTCCAACCGGACAGTTTGAAATGCCCAAGTCGTTTTTAGAATGGCGGGAATTCTCCCGAACGTCCGAGAAGTTTGACATCGGTAAAGTAATTGATATGGGAACGGCTACCGAACTATCAGAAGAAGTAATTGCGGCGTACAACGCCCCGTTTCCTTCCGAAGAATACAAGGCAGGAGCAAGGATTTTTCCTTCATTGGTTCCGTATTTATCCGATGACCAAGAATCATTGAATAATGTGAAAGCCTGGGAAACGCTCTCAAAATGGGAAAAGCCTTTTCTAACCGTTTTTGGCAGCGAAGATACTATCATGAAAGGAGCCGAAAAGCTTTTTAAAAGTATTATTCCGGGCTGCGAAGGGCAATTGCACGGAATACTTCACGCCGGACACTTTATTCAGGAAGACACGGGTGAAGAACTTGCCGAAGCCGTAGTTGCGTTTTGTGAATTCAATCCGCTTCAAAATAAGATTACCTCATTTTAAAAACCCGAACAGGTTTATCAGTTTCCGTAAAATACGGAATAATAGAACCCTTTATATTCCATTAACTAATAAAATAGTTTGTAAACTACTTTATTAGTTATATATTTGAATTGTACTTACAAAACCACTATAAAGAATGAATGAACTAACCAAAGCTGAAGAAGAAATCATGCAGCAACTCTGGGAGTTGAAGCGTGCCTACGTTAAAGATATTATAGAACGCCTGCCCGAACCCAAGCCCGCTTACACCACCGTTTCTACCATCGTCCGGATTTTAGAAACGAAGGGCTTTATTGATCACGAAGCCTTTGGCAAAACGCACCAGTATTTTCCTAAAGTATCAAAAGAGGATTATCGAAAATTCGTTACTGATAAACTGATGAACGGTTACTTCGATAATTCGGTGGAAGAAATGGTTTCGTTTTTCATGAAAGAGCAACAAATCAATCTCGGAGAAGCGGACGAAATTTTGAAAATGATCGAAAAATTCAAAAACAACAAATAGCCATGAATCCCATCGTTTACCTTATCCAAGCCAACCTGTTTTTGCTCCTTTTCTACGGGTTTTACGTGCTCTTTCTTCGCAAAGAAACGTTCAATAATCTCAATCGGGGTTACCTGGTCATTGCCGCAATTACGGCTTTTACCGTTCCGTTTTTACAGTCGGATTTGGTGCGTTCGTGGTTCGTGACGAAACAGGTAAACGAAGTTATTTACACGGCTTACTCTCCCGAAATGGTTGTATTTTCCACTGCATCAGAAGCTCCCATTTTATGGATGAATGTCTTACGGTTTATCTACTTAGGCGTAGCTGCTTTTTTATGTGTTCGGTTGATTATCAGTATTTTAATGACAAATAATTTGTTTAGTAATTTCTCGGAAACCGTTGGTGGAGCATTTTCTTTTTTCGGAAAAATAGTGGTGGACGAAAACCTTGAAGGGCGTGATACTATTTACCGCCACGAAGAAATTCACAGCAAGCATTTACACTCCGCCGACGTGATTTTATTTGAGCTCATTACCATCATTTGCTGGTTTAATCCGGTCGTTTACTTTTACCGGAACGCCGTTCGGAATATTCACGAATTTATCGCTGACGAATTAGCAAGTCATACCGTAGCCGACAAGGGAGTTTACGCCACGCTGTTGTTTAGTCAGCAGTTTAAAATTTCCCCCTCAGTATTAATGAATAGCTTCTATAAACCCGCTACGTTAAAATTACGGGTCGAAATGCTTTTGAAGAACCGCTCAAAGAAAACGGCGTTAATGAAATACGGGTTAATAGCTCCGCTGTTTTTGTTGATGATTGTGCTTGCTTCGGCAACCGTAATCGACAAAGAAGGATTAGAAGAAATTGCCGAATCTGTAGAAGTGCCATTGACGGAATTACCCTCGATTAATAATTTATCACTGCTGTCAATAGATAAAGTAAACCAAACTACAAGGGAGATTGAGGGTTACGTAAAAAACTTAAATGGCACTCCGTTGGCGGGAGCGGTAATAACTAAAAAAGGGAGTTCTGAGGGTACAGTAACCGATAAAAATGGATACTTTAAACTTAATGTAAGCGAAGAAAATAGCTCGTTAATATTCTTTTTTGTTGGATTTAAAACACGGGAAATCAACATTGAGGGTATTACGGAAGTAACTGTCCAGATGAATAGTCAGGAAAATATGCTTGACGAAATGATAGTCGTTTCAGCACGTGATTCGAAAATTAAAGGTGAAGAGATCTTCACAACCGTCGAAGAGCAACCTGAGTTTCCGGGAGGTGTAGAGCAGATGTATAAATACATTGGTCAAAATTTGAAATACCCAGAAGCCGCTCAACGAGACAATGTACAGGGTAAAGTATTTGTGAAATTCGTAGTAACAAAAGATGGTGATATCGGAGAAATTAAAACCTTAAAAGGCATTGGTCATGGCTGTGAGGAGGAGGTAGCTCGTATATTAGCTAATATGCCAACTTGGAAACCTGGCCAGCAAGACGGTGAGAAAGTTAATGTTTATTACACCATGCCAATTAACTTTCTACTGGAATAACCCTTTTAGCGGTCACAGACGGGGTCGCCCAGACCCGAAAGCGGTTGAAGTTTGCTCTCTGAAATTTTATTCAAGTATTCAAACCTAAACAATTATAATCATGAAAAAAGTACTTTTATCTCTATTGGTTGTTGGCTCTTTGATGAGTTGCGAAAACCTGTTAAATGACGGTGAACTAATGCAAGCTGCTCAAGAAACCGAGGAAGTTAAACTTGCCAACGTGGAAGGTGAAATTTTAACTTTTGTTGAAGTAGCTCCTGAGTTTCCGGGAGGTGTAGAGCAGATGTACAAATACATTGGTCAAAATTTGAAATACCCAGAAGCCGCTCAACGAGACAATGTACAGGGTAAAGTATTTGTGAAATTCGTAGTAACAAAAGACGGTGATATCGGAGAAATCAAAACCTTAAAAGGCATTGGTCATGGCTGTGAGGAGGAGGTAGCTCGTATATTAGCTAATATGCCAACTTGGAAACCTGGCCAGCAAGACGGTGAGAAAGTTAATGTTTATTACACCATGCCAATTA
>JBLHXN010000040.1:0-27176 GCA_047630355.1 Spirosomataceae bacterium
AAAACTCGGTTTCTGTATCGGAAACTTCGATATAAACCTTATCAGATTCGGTGTCAAAGTATTGATTGAAGAAACCCGGTTGCTTTTCAAAGCCTGACACAAAAGAATCAATACTTTTACCTTGACCAAAGGCAACCGAACTGAGCGTGACAAGTAAAAGTGAGAAATAGGGAAAAAGTGATTTCATTTTCGGAAGTAGTTATTTAAGTAAATCAGGGAAACAAACAAGTTATTGTAATGATTGAAAATGCGGAAGTAAACTAAAGTGAAAACTATTGAAGCCACACACACAACTAATAGGTTAATAGTAGAAATGTGTAAGGGTTGTAAATTTATCAAAAAAGCATTTGAAAAGCCCAACGACTAAAATTTTTATTATGTCAATTCTAATCGTATTAATTTTTTTCTGCCAAATTTCAGACAGACGAAAAAAAATATATCAAAACACCTTTCACTATAAACACCTTACTATAAGAATTTTACCCTATACAATGATTTATTAATCGGTAGGATATCAGATACTTTTATTACATTTACGCTCACAAAACCTACCTACTTACCCTTAGTACAGATGGAATCCAGCGAATATATTATTCTTGTTGCGGATGATGATGAAGACGATATTCAGTTCTTTCAAGAAGCACTAGAAGAATTGGAGCAAAAAACGGTCTTGGTCACCGTAAATAACGGAGTTGCCTTGATGAAATATTTGACAGACTCCTGCAACGTTCCCCATGCACTTTTCCTTGACATGAACATGCCGCTTAAAAATGGCTCGGACTGCCTCAAGGAACTCCGGGCTATGAATCATTGTCAAGAATTGCTGATAATTATCTACTCTACGGCGGTTAATCAGGAGCATATTCCCAGCCTGATTGCTCAGGGATCAAGTCATTATATCCGGAAACCAAACGAATTTCAGAAAATTAAGACTGCCATTCAGACCGTTCTTTCTATCCTCAGCGGCACACTTGTTTATCAAGAGTTTATTATTGATTTGGATAAACTATAACATGACTGATAATACATTTAATTTTGTATCAGCTAAGGGGGAAATGGCTGACCTTGTAAGAACCAAAGACTGGGAAAATACAAGTGTGGGAAATCCGGATAGTTGGCCGAGTAGCCTTCGTACAACCCTGAGCATCATCCTGAATTCCAATTTCCCAATGTTCTTGTTTTGGGGAAAAGATTTGGTCTGTTTTTACAACGATGCCTATCGACCAAGCTTAGGAGAAGACGGCAAACACCCGACAATGCTTGGAACTACAGCGAAAGAAAGCTGGGAAGAGGTTTACGATTTTGTACTGGATGTAACAAGTCGAGTCTTTGCCACAGGCGAAGCAGAAATGTTTTATGATAACCTCATTCCGATTTACCGGAACGGACAAATGGAAAACGTTTACTGGACGTTTTGTTACAGTGCCATAAAAAACGAATCCGGAGAAACCATGGGTATATTGATAACTTGCATGGAGACGACGTCGCAAATCAAGGCGGTTCGTAAATTAGAGGAAAGTAAAGTTGAGCTACAATTTGCCGTTGAATCAGCAGAACTCGGAACGTTTGATTATGACCCTAAAACGGAGAGTTTCACGTCAAACGAACGCCTGAAAAGCTGGTATGGTCTGGGGGATGACAAGAAAAACCATCTGCAAGAAGTGCTCGGCAAGATTCATAAACGGGACCGCGATTATGTTACAAGTGCTGTTCAAAATACCGTTGATTCAGAAAAAAGAAGTCCTTTTGATATTATATTTACGATTGTCAATTCCAAAACAAGCAAAGAAATGATTGTTAGGGCACGGGGAAAGTCGACGTTCAATGAAGACGAACCAATGGCGGCCAACCTGAATGGTATACTTCAAGATATTACTGAACAGAAGAAATTTACGAACGAACTTGAAAGGCAGATTCGCGTACGAACCAGAAAACTGGACGAAGCCAATGAGGCATTAGAAGAAAAGAACCTAATATTAGAGCAACGAAATAAAGAATTACAATCGTTTTCTTACATTTCAAGCCACGACTTGCAGGAACCACTACGCAAAATTCAAACATTCTCTACCCGGATTTTGGAAAAAGAGTACGAAAACTTATCAGAAAAGGGTAAGAATTATTTCAATCGGATGCGGTCTTCCGCCAACCGGATGCAGTCATTGATTCAGGATTTACTCTCGTACTCTAAAATTGATCACAACAAAAACGAGTTCACTAAAATTTCCATCAATCAAGTTATCGACGAAGTAAAAGAAGAGCTTTTTGAGGAATTGCAGGATCAAGAATCTACCATCGTAGTAAATTCTTCAGAAGAAGTAACCGTAATCCGTTTCCAGTTTTTCCAATTATTCTACAATCTATTTACCAATTCGCTCAAATTCGCAAAGAAAGACGTACTCTCAAAGATTACGGTAAATTGTGAGTTAATCACGTGGGATACTACTGACGATAATCTTCTTAAAGAAGGTAAATTATATTGCCAGATTGAAGTTCAGGATAACGGGATCGGTTTTGAACCAGAACAAAATAAATTAATCTTTGAGCTATTTCAGCGTTTACACGGAATGAGCAAATTCGAAGGAACGGGGATCGGCCTCGCCATCGTGAAAAAAATTGTTGAAAATCATAACGGAAAGGTTGAGGCATTCGGCGTACCCGGCGAAGGGGCTAAATTTGTAATTTACGTTCCTGCTTAACAACTAAACCGCAAAATTAGTCGTGTTGATGATCACCGTAGGTTTTCTCTCCGGCGTTTATTTCCACGTCAATATTATTCTCTCTCGGAGGTAAAGGACAAACATAATTAAGATTGTACGCACAGTAGAAATTGTGAGCTTCGTTAAAGTCGACAGTTATTTCATCGTCGTTTACCGCCCTTTTCTCAATATTTATGTAACGGCCGCCACCGTAGGTTGTTACTGAATTTGTTTTATCGTTAAAAGGCAGTAGAAACGTTTCGCCTTCGTCAAAAACTTTCAACTTTACTATTTGCCCGTTAATTACCAATTCGGCTATTCCTGCCAACGGTATATCGTTTGTAGAGCTATCGGTCATCATCAACTTAAAGGTTTCGTTTTCCTTAGAAGCAATAAACTTTCCTTCTATCAAAAAAGCTTCGTTCGGATCGAAGTATTCAAAATGTTCAAACGTATCTAAATCAATCGGGGAATCTTCCATCGATAAAATATTTTGCTTATAATCTTCCCGGCTTCGCTCAATCCGCTCGGCAAAAGGCAACTCCGTTGACAAACTGTAATACAGCGTGACTATAAGTATTACTACAAACCCACCAACGAACCATTTATTTTTTAACATAGGAATACAATCTGTGTGAACCGTTTAAAACCTTAATTGGTTACGAATATATTAACTTAGATTATAAAAACAACTTGAAACAATATGTTTACCGGTATTATAGAAAACACAGCTCAATTACTTTCTTTTGAAGAAAAAGGTTCAAACGTTACGTTTAAATTTCGTTGCGAACTCACACCCGAATTGAAAATTGACCAAAGTGTTTCGCACAATGGCGTATGTCTGACCGTGGATGGAATTGCCGACGATAAGTCTTTTTACACCCTCACGGCAATCGAAGAGACATTAAAAAAGACAAATTTAGGCAATCTTAAAATCGGCGATTTAGTAAACTTAGAACGTTGCATGCTTGCCAACGGACGTTTTGACGGTCACATTGTACAAGGGCACGTAGACCAAACAGGAATTTGCTCGCACATTGAAGAGAAAGATGGCAGTTGGGAATTACGGTTTACGTACGATGAAAATCAAGGAAACATTACCGTAGAAAAAGGTTCTATTTGTATTAACGGCACGAGTTTGACCGTATTTAATTCAACGGAGAACGCTTTTTCTGTTGCCATTATACCGTACACTTGGGAACACACAAACATTCACCTATTGAAGGTTGGGAGTTCCGTAAATCTCGAATTTGATATACTCGGAAAGTATATGCAACGCATTCTTTCTGAAAAGTTAAGATAAAACTCATAACTTTGGCCTCAAATAACACTCTATACTTTCCTTATGGCCGCATTCAGTACTAACAAAGTTTCGGATGTACTTACCCACGTGGGTATTATCATTGCTTCATTCATTATTATATTTTTGCTTTTCTTCTTTATCTATCTTCCCTGGCGGACAAATCACGGCGAATCTATCACCGTACCTCAGCTTAAAGGGCTGACGATGAACGAAGTGGAAGACTTATTAGACGAGAAGAATCTAAAATATGCGGTCAGCGATTGCACTTTTGTGGTAAACGTAACGCCCTTAACCGTGTTTTCTCAGTACCCAAAGCCCAACGCTACGATAAAAGAAGGCAGGAAGATATACCTGACCATTGTTTCCGACAAAGCTCCGATGGTAACTTTGCCAGATGTGCTTAACCGCTCATTTGAAAGTGGTAAAAATCAAGTTGCGAGCGTTGGTTTTATCGTTGACAAGCCCGAGTACGTTCCCGCTTTAGAAGAAAATACGATTCTCCGAATCAAGGTAAACGGCAGTGAAGTCACTCCGGGAAACAAACTTCCAAAAGGCTCAAGAGTAACTTTAGTAATTGGCGACGGTTATGGCAATCAATCGGTGGATGTACCAAATTTTGTTGGCATGCCATTTGAGGAAGTTGAAGTATCGATAGCGGGTTCAGGGCTCAATATCGGTAATATTGTTTACGAGAATGATCCCGTAGCTCCGGCTAATACCGTTTTGAAACAACGACCTCAGCCCGGCAATAAATTACGTATGGGTGACGTTGTTGATATTTGGGTTGCAGGTTATGCTTCTAATCAAGAAGATAACTAACGCAACTGCCAATTCAAAGGGTGAACGTACCCAACTAATACACCGTTTGATGAATCGAGTAAAAAGATTTTATTGCATCGCCTCGTTGCTGATTTGTTGTTCTATCTTCAATTTCACGGTTCAGTCTCAATCGTTGAAGGTTCCCTTTTACGATGATTTCTCTAGACCCGGATTACTCACACCCGATTCTACCCTATGGCTGCCATCAGGTGTAACACTCAATAATTCGTACGCCATAAATCCACCTACACAATTTGTAGCAACATTTGACGGTAGAAATAAGTTTGGAAGACCGTATAACTCTGCGACAAATAATGCTTTCGGAGAAACTGATTCGTTAACTTCCCACCCCATTGAACTAAGTAATTTTACGGTGAAAGATTCACTCATATTGAGTTTCTTTTTACAACCAAAAGGTTTGGGAGATTTACCCGATCCGGAGGACTCTCTGATTGTGCGGTTCAGAAACCGCAAATTAGAATGGGTGGACGTTTGGAAAAATGACTCTGTTAAAGCAAAACCGCAGTTCGAGCAAATATTCCTTACTATTAGGGATTCCGCTTTTTTTCACGATAAGTTCCAGGTCGCTTTTATCACTAAAGGACGGCAATCGGGTCCTTTTGACGCGTGGCACTTAGACTACGTTTTTTTAGAAATGCAAAGCAAAAGGCTTCCGCAGCGTGGCTTTTACACCGATATTGCGGTGCAAAATATTCCGAGTTCTATTCTGAAATACTACCGCTCTATGCCCATGCGGCAATTTAGAGCGAATGCTGATAACGAAATCGCGGATTCATTGACCGTGAATATTCTGAACCTTCGCCCAACTAATCAAGGTGACTTACTAGAATCTAAGTGGGTTGTCAATGAATCAATTACCGGTAATAATATTTTAAACGCGAAAGCCACAAACCTTCAGTTTTACACCGGGCAACTAACCAATAAGTTCAGACTTCCAAAACTAAATATTCCCACCACAAGCAAGGCGATTCTTTCGTACGGATTTAAGATTTTCTCTACAGACTTTCAGTCCGCATTTGTAGATGGTGTAGACTTCACCCGAAATGATTCACTTTTTGTAACCTCTGAGTTAAACGATTTTTACGCTTACGATGACGGCACTGCCGAAGTAGGAGCTGATGTAGATTTACGGTTGGGCAGCGTTGCGGTTCAGTTCGTCTTGAATCAACCCGATACACTCGGTGCCGTACGCATAAACTTTACGCCTTACTTCCGTAATCAAACCGGTAGTGATTTCTTGCTTCAGGTTTTTTCTAACAAGAACGGCAAACCAGATAAAGCAATCATTCAACAAACTATTAAGGTAGCGTATCCCGCCACGTTAAACGGTTTTATCGAGTATGAATTAGATAAGAGTATTGCAGTTACTGATACTTTTTACGTAGGGTGGTCAAGGTTGTCAGATCAATCTATTGCCATTGGTTTCGATAAAAATTCACCGCAGTTTTCTGACAAGATATTTTATAACTTGGGCAGCGAATGGCAAACAAATCGCTCGCGAAATGGCATTAATCGCATCAACGGAAGTTTTATGTTACGGCCGGTTATGGGATTCAGGAGTAATGGTTCAAACACCGAGAATGAACGACCATTGGCTATCGAACCACTTTATCGTGACAACTTAATTGTATTCCCAAATCCTGCTTCGCAAAAAATAAGTTGGGGAAAGAAAGGGGAATTTGTTGCTCAAATATTTGAACTAAGTGGAAGACTATTGCTCGAGGAAAGAACTAATCAAGGTTATTTAAATGTTTCGGGGTTAAGTTCAGGCACTTACCTTTTACGGCTTTCAAACGCTAAAGAATCTTGTTCTAAGAAAATTATACTACTAAATTGATCCCGATGAATAAAAACTACGATATCACCGTACAGGACTTGAAAAAACTGTTGGATGGTGACAAGAAAATCCACTTCATAGATGTCAGAAACCCCGACGAGTACGACGAGGACAACCTAAACGCTGAATTGATCCCGTTGGGAGATCTTCCCGATAGAATCGACGAACTAGAAGCACGCAAAGGCGAAGATATATATATTCATTGCCGAAGCGGTGCCAGAAGCGACAGAGCCAAGCAGTACCTCATTGCAAATGGCTACGAAAATGTCCATAACGTATTAGGCGGAATTCTTGCTTACCGAGATACAATTTGATAAAAAACAATCTACAAAGGCGATCCTGACGGTCACCTTTTTGCTCACCGCACAGTTTTTTTGTCATAATTGAAAAACCAGAGAGTATGAAAGCAAATATCCCGGAAACAAACCAGAAAAGAGTTGTAATCGTCGGAGCCGGCTTCGGCGGATTAATGCTCGCCGAAAAATTGGCTAAACACGATTACCAAATCGTATTAGTTGACAAGAACAACTATCACCAATTCCAACCCCTTTTTTATCAGGTGGCAATGGCGGGACTTGAACCAAGCTCCATTTCTTTTCCGCTGCGGAAATTATTCCAAAACAGAGATAACGTACACATCAGAATAACATCGGCGAATGAAATCATTCCCGAAGAAAAGTGCATTCACACTAATTTAGGTGTTATAAATTACGATTACTTGGTGCTAGCAATGGGAGCTGACACAAACTTCTTTGGCAATAAGGAAATTGAGGAGCACGCAATGCCGATGAAGTCCTTATCCGAAGCAATTGCGTTGCGAAATAAAATTCTCGAAAATTACGAGAAAGCAATTTCAACGATTGACGTAAACGAACGCGAAGCAATGATGAGCGTCGTTGTTGTGGGCGGTGGTCCAACGGGC
This sequence comes from Spirosomataceae bacterium, assembly GCA_047630355.1. GTDB lineage: Bacteria > Bacteroidota > Bacteroidia > Cytophagales > Spirosomataceae > JANQUM01. The sequence goes on from JBLHXN010000040.1 coordinate 7,599, forward strand.
GTAGAAGTAGCAGGTACGCTGGCAGAGATGAAGAAAATGATTCTCCCAAAGGATTACAATAACGAACTCGACTTCAATAGAATGAAAATTCACCTGATCGAAGGTAGCGAGAACGTACTGAACGCCATGTCAAACGAAGCTTCGATCAAAGCAAAAGAATACTTAGAGCGATTGGGAGTCCACGTAGTAACCAGTACACTAGTAAATAGTTACGACGGGGAATACGCAAGCCTAAGTGACGGTTCGACGATAAGAACCGACAATTTAGTCTGGGCAGCTGGAATTAAAAGCAATCACCTTGAAGGTTTTAAAGAAAATGATTTTGCCCGGGGCGGACGTTTTTTAGTGAACGAATACAATCAGCTATTAAATCACGCTGATATTTTTGCCGTTGGAGATTTAGCACAAATGGAGTCGGATGAATATCCACGCGGACACCCACAAATGGCTCAGCCTGCCATTCAACAAGGAAAATTACTGGCAAAGAATTTTGTCAGAATGTCGAAGAATGAACCTTTAAAAGCGTTTGAATACAGTGATTTAGGTTCAATGGCAACCGTGGGTCGTAATTTAGCGGTGGTTGATTTACCTTTCTGGAAATTTCAAGGCTTCTTTGCCTGGCTTACCTGGATGTTTGTGCACCTGATGTCTCTTCTCGGAGTTAAAAATAAGGTATTTGTTTTTTTAAACTGGGTTTGGAATTACATAACCTACGATCAGTCTTTACGCCTTATTATTAAGCCTACAGAAAAAACGCCGCCCGAATCTCCTACAATCACGAACAAAAAAGAAGCTGTTTCCGTTGAATAATGCATGAAGCATCTCGCTCACCTAAATAAATATTTACTCAAGTATAAATGGTACCTCATCGGAGGTGCCATTTTTACCGTTTTGTCTAACCTTTTTGGCATTATGCCCGCTCAGGTTGTGCGTCATGCATTAGACTTGGTAAAAGAAAATATAGACATTTATTACCTGTACGACAATACTAAGCTACAGTCGTCCATGTATGATATTTTCGCTTATTCCGTATCGGTTTACGGGGCGTTGATTTTAGCAATGGCGATCGGAAAAGGGGTTTTCCTTTTCCTCATTCGTCAGACTATTATCATAATGTCCAGACATATTGAATACGATCTGAAGAACGAAATCTATCAGCATTACCAAAAACTTCCGCTAAGTTTTTACCGTAAAAACAGCACGGGAGATTTGATGGCTCGCATCTCAGAAGATGTGAGTTACGTAAGGATGTACGTAGGCCCTTCTATCATGTATTTATTAAACATGGTGGTGTTAGTTGTATTGGTGCTCTCGTATATGTTTTCTGTGAATGCCCGACTTACGTGGTGGGTATTGGTGCCAATGCCCGTGCTTTCGGTTAGTATTTTCTTTGTAAGTAATATTGTAAACAAACGTTCGGAACAGATTCAACGCAGTTTGTCGAGCCTTTCTACTTTCGTTCAGGAAGCATTTTCTGGTATTCGGGTGATAAAAGCCTTTGCTCGTGAAGACAATTCTTCCCGAAGATTTGTGAATGAAAGTAACAACTACAAAGACAAATCGCTCGACCTCACGAAAGTTGATGCCCTCTTCTCTCCCACCATTATGTTTTTGATTGGTTTGAGTACTGTCATCTGCGTTTACGTAGGCGGACAAGAGATTATCAATGGAACGTTGACACCCGGTAATATCACCGAGTTTATCATGTATGTTTTCATGCTCACCTGGCCATTAACTGCCTTGGGTTGGACAACCAGTCAAATCCAACGGGCGGCGGCTTCACAGGAGCGAATAAACGAATTTTTGTACACACCGAATCACATCGTTTCCGAACAAAAACTAAAGAGGAAAATTATCGGAGATATTAATTTCAAAGACATTTCTTTCGTCTACCCTGATTCAGGAATTGAAGCATTGAAAAACGTGACTTTTGAGATTAAAAGCGGACAATCGCTCGCAATTCTTGGTACAACCGGTTCGGGTAAAAGTACGATTGCTAATTTAATTCTACGCTTATACGACCCAACAAGCGGAAGTATTGAGATTGACGAAGTGCCAATCAAAGCGTTTGACATTCAATCGCTCAGAAGTCAGATTGGTTACGTTCCGCAGGATGTTTTCTTGTTCTCCGATTCTATTCTAAACAATGCCAAGTTCGGAAATCCTGACCTTGACGATGAATCCGTTTATCAGGCGATGAAAGACGCAGATCTTTACGATAACGTCGTTGATTTTGAGCATAAGTTTGAGACAGTTCTTGGCGAACGAGGAATTACACTTTCCGGCGGACAAAAACAACGCTTGTCAATCACAAGAGCAATTTCCCGCAGTCCAACAATCCTTTTACTTGACGATAGTCTTTCGGCTGTTGATACGAATACAGAGAATAAGATTCTGAATAGTTTGAACAAAATTATGAAGGATAGAACCTCGATTATTATTTCGCATCGTGTTTCATCCGCAAAACTAGCAAACAGCATTATTATGCTCGACGAAGGCAAGATTGTGGAACAAGGCACTCACACCGAACTGTTCGAAAAGCAAGGGGCTTATTACGAACTGTACGAAAAGCAACTGAACGCCGAGGAAGCGTAGTTTTGAGAGAGGATAAAGACAAGCATTAATGCTTTACAAAGCTACTTTAACCGAGAGCATTTCTATCAACGTCGTACTTTTTTAACTCAAACGATTTTCCGTCAAAAACTCCGTAGCTAAAGTAAACGATCCAATCACCTAAATTGATGTAGCGACTATCGGCGGTTATTGGTTCGTCAAACATAAAATGACGATGACCAAACACGTAATAATCGTGATGCTTTCTCTGCTCTGTTTCTTTGCAAAACTGATACAAAATTTCTTTGTCCATGCTTTCGAACGTGTAATTATCACCCGTCTTCTCGTGTTTTGTCCAACTGTGAGACGCCCAGGAGTTTCCGAGCAATAACCCTAAATTGGCGTGCAGAACTCTTCCGAAAAGGAAACGACAGAACTTACTTTCAAATACCCGTTTCAAGAATTTGTACCCGTAATCTCCCGGACCTAAACCGTCGCCGTGGGCTACAAAGAAAGATTTACCATTGAATGTATATTCCTGCGGCTCTCGCCGGATTGGGATGTTCATTTCCTGAGTGAGATAATCCATCATCCACATATCGTGGTTCCCGGTAAACACCACGACTTCAATTCCTGAGTCGGTAAGTTCAGCTAACTTTCCAAAAAAACGGACGAAACCTTTAGGAATAACTCGTTTGTATTCAAACCAGAAATCAAAAAGGTCACCTACCAGAAAGATAACTTCGGCGTCGTGTTTAATTTCATCCAGCCACTTTACAATAACTTTTTCCCGCTTTAAACTCCTTTCGTGATTGGGAGCTCCTAAATGGAAATCAGAAGCGAAATAGACTTTTTTTCCTTCGGTAAGGACTTGCATGAAACAGAAGATTGGTTTGTTGTCGTAAAGTTAATGCTATTCTGTTTGAAATTACCTGACGAATTAAAATTACTGATTGGGTTACAGAAAAGTGGAAGGTCAGAAATTTATCTCAACAATTGCTTTAATCACGCCACTATCAGCTGCGAGCCATTCGGGAAATACACGGGGCAAATTCTCCAAATCCGTTCGGTGCGATAACCAAGAATCAGTATTTATTATCCTCTCCTCCATGAGCTGAATAATTCGTTTGAAGTCTTGTGAAAGCGAATTACGACTTGCCATAAGTGTCAATTCCCGTTTATGAAAATTAGGGTCGAAGAAGGACAAATCTCCCTGAAATAAACCAACCAAGACAATTTTTCCACCGTGAGAAATTAGGTTGAAACAACCCGCCATTGAGTTTGCGTTCCCGGTGGCATCAATCACAATCGTTGGTAAATCACCACCGTACAATTCTCTCAAATCACGCTCAGAAATTGAGGTTTCAACTTTAAGCGTATGTTTGGTAAACTTATTTTTCTGAACAAAATTCAACCTTTGTTCATTATAGTCAGCAACGACAGTTTGACTTGTCTTCAGTTTTGCGAATTCTGCTACCGACAAGCCAATTGGTCCTGCACCGATAATCAAAACCTTGTCGTGTTCAGAAATCTCTGCCCGCTCAACGGCGTGAGCTCCGATGCTTAGCATTTCAACAAGAGCTAACTGATCAAACGACAGTTTATTAGAAACGTGAACTTTACTTGCCGGAACCTTTAGGAATTCAGTCATGCCACCGTCAGTATGTACACCCAAAACCTGTATATGTTCACAGCAATTTATTTTTCCCATTCGGCAAGGTTGACAGTTTCCGCAGTTGAGATAGGGCTCAACCGCAACTTTATCCCCGATACGTAAATGATCAGTTGATTTACCGCCGCCAATCTCAATAATTTCTGCACCAAGTTCATGGCCCAATACCCGGGGGTACGAGAAAAAAGGTTGTTTACCGCGGTAAGCGTGGTAATCTGTACCACAGATACCTATACGCCTCACTTTTAATAGCACTTCTTCTTCTTTCAACACAAGATCACTTTCTTTGTTTACGAGCTTGAATTCGCCGGGCTTATTTAGGATAACTGTTCTCAATGGATAATGGATTAGTTGATTGTTATACATTACTGAGATAATCTACAGATAAATATTGTGTTACTACAAATAAGATAATTGAAATGCACATCATAAAATTCATAACTGTATTACGATTATATTAAAATAATTAAATAATCTTAGTCTCTCTTTCTAAACTACATCATCCGATAGTCAGCAAATAATAATCCTATTTCGTGAACAGTTAATCTATGAGAGCTCAATTATTGAAGCATTGATACACAACCCGAATAATCATTTAGTATAAGACATGACGTAGTTCCGGTTTTACATAATCAGTGGCATTATCATCCAGAAATTGAAATTATACAGATTAGAAAAGGGTGCACTACTCTTCTGATCGATGACAATATTGATAGCTTTTTTGAAGATGACATTTACATAATTGGTAAAAATTTTCCGCATTTATTAAGGTACGAAAATATCGATGAGGAGTTTCACTCAGATACGTTAATAGCACATTTTCTGAAAGAATTTTGGAGCGAACAGTTTCTAAGAATTCCGGAAATGAAGCTAATTAATAGTTTTTAAAAAAAAACCGACTAGGTATCCTGATTCGTGGATACAATGAACCTGAGGTAGATAGTCTTATGATGGAGCTCTATCAATCTTCCGGACTTAGCCGCGTTATCAAGTTACTTGCACTGCTCAATCAGCTAAGTCGCATCGAAAAGCCTACTCTCTTGGCTTCCGTGGGCTTTACTCATTCGTATGATGAAGTTGACTCCGCTCGGTTAAATAGCACCTACCAATACATCCTGCAAAACTTTCAAAGTCATATTGATTTAAATAAAATTGCGGACATAGCAAGTATTAATGCAAACTCGTTTTACCGATACTTCAAGTCAAAAACAAACAAAACGTTTTCAAGCTTTCTACTCGAAATTAGAGTGGGACACGCCTGCAAATTATTACTCAACACAGATATGAAAATATCGGAGGTTTGTTACGGTAGTGAATTCAATAATTTGTCAAACTTTAATCGCTACTTTAAGCTGATTATCGACAAAACGCCCTCAGAATACCGAAATTTCAACTGTTGGTGCTGACCTTTTTAATTTCGTCTACACTTTACCCAAGACCTAAGGTTTGTCTGATTTCACCACTTACTTAGAAAATCTTATTCTACTTTTGGCGAATGAACGAAATTACTGCCGTCTGGCAATCTCAAACTCCGTATTTATGGGCATTGGCCTTTTTTGCAGTTTTCTTACTCGGGATTTCAAAAGCTGGATTAAAGGGAATTGACATTCTGATCGTTACAATTCTTGTGTTAGTTTTTGGAGCAAAGCCTTCATCAGGCGTTTTATTACCGTTGCTGTGCTTAGGAGATGCCATTGCGGTTATTTATTACCGAAGACACGTAAACTGGCAACACCTTTTTACGCTTCTGCCTTGGATGGTAGCCGGTGTTTTATTAGGCGTTTGGGTGGGTAATGAAATTGATGAAGCCACTTTTAAGAAAATCATGGCAGCTATCATTGTGCTGGCAATTGTTACCATGTTGTTCAATGAAATGAGGAAAAGCACTTCGATTCCTAAAAACAAATCACTCGCAGCAGTACTTGGGCTATCCGCCGGATTCACAACCATGTTAGGAAACCTTGCCGGACCATTTGCAAACCTCTACTTTCTCATGATGCGGTTTGATAAAAACGCGTTTATTGGTACTGCGGCTTGGCTATTTTTATTTATAAACTTGTTCAAACTGCCTTTTCATTTATTTGTCTGGCAAACCATAACAAGGCCCACCAGTTTCATCAGTTTGTTATTAATACCAATACTGTTAGTAGGCTTTATGGCTGGGATAAAAATCGTGGCTTTCATCAAAACCGATAATTATCGAAAAATAATAATCGCACTCACACTTTTGGGTGCTTGTGTAATCCTATTTTCTTAAAATTAGCTTGGAGACGTAGGGTCGTTATTTTGAGCATTAATCAAGTTCAATCTCATTTCTGAGGGTTTTTCGCCACCTTTAATTCCGAAATCCAACGTTCTAACTGGGTAAGGAATCATAATATCGGCATTGTCAAAGGCTTCCTTTATCGACATGATTGCTTCACTACGTGCGTCAAGATAACTTGGTTGCAGCGGAAAATCAATCCAAAACTTTATTTCAAAATCAATTGAGCTACCGCCAAAGCCGGTGTAGGTAAAAATGGTTTTATCGTGGTCAATTACGTTATTCTACGTTTTTATCGTATCCAGTACAAGTTGTTTGACTTCCCGCAGGTTTTCCCCGAAAGAAACTCCAACGGCAAGATAAATCCGGTGTTTACCAAACGTACTATAATTAATTATCGGATTTTGTAAAATGGCAGAGTTGGGAATAAAGACTTCCTGCTCTTAAAATATCTTGATGGTGGTAACTCGTAAACTTGTTTCGATGACAGTTCCCATATGATCCGAAACAGACACAATATCGCCAACTTGAATTGGGCTTCTGACCGCCAATATAACACCCGAAATAAAATTCGAGGCGATATCTTGAAAAGCAAATCCTAAAGCCAATCCAATCACCCCAACTCCGGCAAGAAGAGAAGTCACGGTTTTATCGAGTTCAAGTATTCCGAGAGCAATAAGCAGCCCTACAATTAGTATGGCGAAGTAGACAATCAGAACAACCAAGTTTTGCAAGGCGTGATTATTAGTGGTTCTCACCAATGGCCTTTGCACCATCTTACGGATAAATCGGGCGATCATCACAAAGGCAATAATGGTTAAGGTAGCTACTAAAATGTTGCCGAACATTTTAGTAGCTACTTCGCCCCATTTTCCAACTTTTTCGAGAATTAAGTTTACAGGTTCTTTCACCGCCGCGATGGGTTCGTCGAAGAATGATAATGCGTTTAAGAAAATAAAATTTTAGTGTATTTTGTTGAGTGTTATTGAACTCTGAAGTAAAAGTATTCCTTTGAATCCAATGCCGTAATTATCAAAAGCAAGATATAGCTACTTATTTACGCACAAAGAGGTATATTCGATTTCAAACCGCTAAACTATTAAACCCCTATGTACGTTTCCGTTGCTCAGTTAGAACCCGTTTGGTTAAACAAAAAACGAACCATCGAGAAAATCATTAGTGCCATTGAACAAGCCGCGACAGAAAAATCTGACCTCGTGGTTTTCGGAGAAACGTTGCTTCCCGGTTATCCTTTTTGGATTGAATTGACCGACGGAGCTAAGTTTGAATCCGATATTCAAAAAGCATTTTACAGTAAATATCTCACAGAAGCCGTGGATATTGAAGGTGGTGATTTATCATTGATTCAAAAAATCGCAAAAGATAATAGTATCGCCGTTTACATCGGAGTGGCGGAGCAAGCCTCTGACCGAGGCGGACACAGCATTTATTGCAGTTTGGTTTACATTGATAAGTCGGGTAAAATAGAGTCGGTGCATCGGAAACTAATGCCTACTTATGAAGAACGACTTTTTTGGGCAACAGGAGATGGGAACGGCTTACGAACCCATAAATTGGAAGAGTTTACCGTTGGCGGATTGAACTGTTGGGAAAACTGGATGCCGATGGCACGGGCTTCCCTTTACGCTCAAAACGAAAATCTACACATAGCCGTCTGGCCGGGCAACGAACAAAATACCATTGATTTAACTCGCCACATTGCCCGCGAAAACCGAATGTACGTCATGTCGGTTTCGGGGTTTTACACGAAAGAAAACGTTCCGGGAGATTTCCCGAATTACGAATTACTCATGCAAAACGCCCCCAACGTATTCGGAAACGGCGGCTCTTGCATCGCCGCTCCCAACGGAAGCTGGATTATAGAACCGACAATAGGCAAAGAATTTATTGAAACCGTTGAAATTGATTTGGACTTTGTCCGTCGAGAACGGCAAAATTTTGATCCCTCGGGGCATTATTCACGCCCCGACGTATTAAAACTAACATTGAACCAAGAGCGGCAAAGTGTCTTGACAATAACTCAGTAAATACTTGAGTACACTCAGTTTTAAAACCGGAGCGTATTAGGTAAATACTTAGCTACTAAATCCTCGTAATACGGACGAAGAGCTTGTGCGTCCGGTGGTGTTGGAGCCTTAGAGTACAAATCGTACACGTTAAACTTATCTACCCACTTGAACAACTCATGATCGTGTTTCGACATCAAATGGTCGTAAGCACTTTCACGGTGTTGCGGATAAAATGAATGGTAACGAAGCATATAAAGTCCTTCTTCGGGCAAATATGGTTTCATGATTTGGTAGATATATTCGTCGTGTCCCCAACTCATTTTTACGTTATCAAGTCCGCAATTTTCTTCGTAAATGCCAAGTTTTGAGTTGTAACGTTCGTCGGTAGAATCAGGATTCGCCGTAAAGAACTCGGGGTAAACAATTTTGTCGGAATGCTTACAACCAACCGGAAACGTATCTCCCACGACTGCCCACTGCGGTTCACCGAAGAGGCAAAGAACTTTCCCTAAATCGTGCAGAAAACCCGTAAGTACAAACCAATCGGGATGTCCATCCGCCCGAATTGCTTCGGAGGTTTGAAGTAAATGTTGAAATTGATCCAAATCCGTATCAGGATCACTGTCATCGACCAACGTATTCAGAAAATCAATCGCGTCCCAAATCGACATTTCCCGCTTCTCAAATTTCAGAAATTCGTCTTCTTTTTTAGAAACAAAATCAACCGTTTGAAAAGTATGATTCAAACGGTAAAATTCGCGAACGGTATCCAACCGTTCATTATCGTCGTAATTACGAAATTCTTCTTTTGTCTTCGACTTTGGTTCAGGATAACGCTTTACTAAATCGTCTTCCCAATCTTCGATGCTTTCCAGCGGACTATTCAAATCAATCATGTCAGTTGCTTTTTAGATGATTCTATCTAATGTGTTTATTCACCGGGATAAATTTATCAATTGTTCATTTAATAACCATACTATCAACTCAATAAAATATAAATCAGCACGGTTACAATGACCAGAAAAAGACCAATTGTCTTCACGTATTTCCACGGCTCAGAAGTATCCACATGCTTTTCAATAACTACTTTTTTGGTTTTGAAATAAGCCGAAACGATAAACATCAGCACAAAATTCAGCACAAATTCTATTCCCCAAATATGAACAAAGTGAATATCAACTTCGATAATAAAAGTGGTCAATAGGTAGAATATTAAACCAAATATCAATCCAGCTTTTGCTCCGTTTGCGTTGATTGATTTAGTAAAAAATCCGGCAAAAAGAATGGATGCTATCGGGATAAAGAAAATTCCGTTTAACTGTTGGAGCAGTTGAAATAAACCTTCGGGAGCATTCGCCACCATTGGGGCAACAATAATGGCGAAAACCGCTAAGATTACCGCAACCCACTTCCCTACTTTTACCACTTCACCGTCTGTTGCTCCTTTGGCGAAATAAGGTTTGTATAAATCAAGGCAAAATATGGTACTGGCTGAATTTAAAACGCTGTTGAACGTACTCAAAACAGCTCCCAAAAGTACCGCCGCAAACAAACCCGTGAGGCTTGGAGGTAACAGCTTCTTTACCAACTGCGGGTAAATATAGTCGGGACTATCGTAAAATGAATCTCCAAAATAATAAAACCCAATCAGTCCGGGCAGCACAATAATTAATGGAACAAACAGTTTTAAAAATCCCGTATAAATCAACCCTTTCTGTGCTTCCACAAGATTTTTCGCTCCCAAGGCCCGTTGAATTATGGTTTGATTCATTCCCCAAAAATAGAGTTGATTTATCATCAATCCGGTAAATAATACGGAGAAAGGCAACGTAGAATCGGGTTTGCCAATGATATCGAACTTTTCGGGACTGTGATTATAAATTGTACTCATTCCATCCAATAAATTTCCGTTTCCGATTTGGTACAACGCAATTCCTGGAATAATTAAGCCGAGGCTGAACAACCCGATTCCGTTAATGGTATCCGAAAATGCGACGGCTTTCAAGCCTCCGAAAATTGCGTACATAGAACCAATACCGCCGATGACTATAATTGTTAGTAACAAAGCGTTGCTTTCTGACACTCCAAGAACGGTAGAAACATTGAAGATACTTTCAAAATTTATCGCTCCAGTATAAAGTACGATTGGCAAGAGCGTGACCACGAAAGAAATCATCAAGAATACCGCCACGAGTGTTCGGGTAAGCTTATCAAAACGACTTTCGAGGTATTCAGGAATAGTTGTCAACCCCATTCGTATATACCTCGGGATGAAATAAATTGCTGCAATCACTAACGCTATGGCAGAGGTGACTTCCCACGCCACCACAATCATTCCGTTGCGGTACGCATTCCCGTTCATTCCGATTAAATGTTCAGTAGAAATATTTGTCATAATCATCGAACCAGCGATTACAACACCAGTTAAAGACTTTCCCGCCAGAAAATAACCTTGGGAAGAAGTTAGGTTCTCGCTGCGAAGTTTGTACCAAACATAACAGATTACAAAGATGGTAAAACCAAAGAAACCAAGTAGCGTATAAATCATTTGTCACGATTAGATGAGCCGTAAATTAGAAACAATCATAATTTATTGCAATATTTAAATAAATTGAATCAATATTCTCATTAGTATTTAGCATAAATCTATCATTCTCAATCATGAAAAAATTAAATCGCAGAGCATTTCTAAAATATTCAGCCTTTACGGTGGCTGTCGGAGCACTTTCAATTGAAAGAATTTCCGCTACTAACCTGCCAAATTTCAAAACGAACGGCGTGCAAATTGGAGCAATCACTTATTCTTTCCGAAGTATGCCCGGTTCGGTAGATAACATTATTCAGTACTGTCAAAACGCTGGAATATCGGCCGTAGAATTAATGGGCGATGTAGCCGAACACTACGCGGGAGCACCAGAAAATCCGGTAACTAAACGCAGAAACTTAACCTCCGAAGAAGCAAAAATAGCCGCAACCCACACAAATGATTTAGCAACTTGGCGGGCAAATGCATCGATGAAAGGGTTTAAAAAGTTACGCACAAAACTTAAGAAAGCCGGCATCAAAGTTTACGCTTTTAAACCCAATGCTTTGCGGGAAAGTAATACGGATGAAGAAATAGCGTACGCAATGCAAGCCGCCAAGGCTTTGGGAGCAAACTCTGTCACTGTTGAAATACCGAATGATACCAATCACACCGCTCGTTTGGGAGAGATTGCTAAGCAACATAAAATGTACATCGGCTATCACGCTCACACGCAAGCGACCGATACGCTTTGGGACGAATCGTTAGCTCAATCTCCCTATAATTCTATCAACCTCGATTGCGGACATTACATCGCCGCCGGAGGTGACAACACAAAAGAATCGTTGCTGAACTTTATTCGCAAAAATCATGAAAGGATAACTTCGATGCACCTAAAAGACCGGACAACGGCAGCAAACGGAGCAAAAAATTTGGTTTGGGGAATGGGCGACACGCCAATTTGCGACGTACTACAATTACTACGTGATGAAAATTATGATATTCCAGTGAGTATAGAACTGGAATACGATATCCCTGAGGATTCAGATGCAGTTCAGGAAGTAAAAAAATGCGTTGAGTATACGAAGAAGTGTTTGGTGTAGCTTCCCATTACTTTTTAAGAAAAAACCTATAAAGGTTTGAGTTCTTACGAATTCAATCCTTATAGGTTTAACTTTATCTCGTCGTAATTCTTAAATTATTACCGGCTGTTCCTCAGCGGCTGTTCCTCAGCGGCTCATATACATATTCCGTTCGGCGTAAACCTTTAGGAAGAACTCATCTTTCAAATCATCGATGAAGTAAATCCCTTCTCCGGTTGACTTCATCTCTGGCCCTAATTCCTTATTTACATTCGGGAATTTGTTGAAAGAGAAAACCGGAATTTTGATGGCGTAACCTTTCTTTACGGGCTTGAAATCAAAGTCAGCGACCTTGTTCACACCTAACATTACTTTCGTGGCGTAATTTACGTACGGCTCTTGGTAAGCTTTGCAAATAAACGGAACTGTACGTGACGCCCGTGGATTTGCCTCGATGATATAAACTATTTCATCTTTAATGGCGAACTGAATATTTATCAATCCTTTAGTTTCGAGGGCAATCGCAATTTTCTTCGTGTATTCTTCAATTTGGGCAATTACATGATCGCTTAAATCAAACGGAGGAAGCACAGCGTTTGAATCTCCCGAATGAATTCCAGCGGGTTCAATGTGTTCCATAATTCCGATGATGTACGCATCTTCGCCGTCGCAGATTGCATCAGCTTCGGCCTCGATAGCTCCTTCGAGGAAGTGATCAAGCAAGATATTATTATCAGGAATTTCGTTCAGAATTTTAACAACGTGTTGTTCTAATTCTTCTTCGTTGATTACGATTTTCATGGATTGTCCACCCAAAACATAACTCGGACGAACTAGCAGCGGGAAGCCCAATTTTTTAGATTTCTCCACCGCAACATCTGCCGTACGAACGGTATCAAATAACGGATACGGAATATCGAGTTCTCGCAGTTTTTCGGAGAAACGTCCGCGGTCTTCAGCAAGGTCAAGAGCTTCCGAAGAAGTTCCGATAATTTTGATGCCGTAACGAGTCAGCTTCTCCGCCATTTTCAAAGCAGTTTGTCCACCAAGCTGCACAATAACGCCTTCTGGCTTTTCGTGTTGAATGATGTCATAAACATGTTCCCAAAAAACGGGTTCGAAGTATAATTTATCCGAAATATCCGGATCAGTAGAAACCGTTTCGGGGTTGCAGTTAATCATGATGGTTTCGTAACCGCATTCTTTCGCGGCAAGAACTCCGTGAACGCACGAATAATCAAATTCGATTCCCTGCCCAATTCGGTTGGGTCCTGAACCAAGAACCACAATTTTCTTTTTATCCGAAACGATTGACTCGTTGTCTGGGTTATTCTCCGAAGCCGAAAATGTGGAGTAGTAATACGGTGTTTCGGCGGGAAATTCTGCCGCACATGTATCAACACACTTGTATATCCGGTTGATATTCAGCTCAATACGCTTATTAAAGACTTCGCTTTCTTTACAGTGCATTAAGTGAGCCAACTGACGGTCAGCGTAGCCTTTCTGCTTCGATTCTAGTAATAGTTGGTAAGGAATATCAGTGATACGGAATGCTGTAATTTTCTTCTCAACGTGAATTAATTCTTCAATTTGGTGTAAGAACCAACTGTCAATATTAGTTAGTTTCTTAATCGTATTAAACGAAAGTCCCGCTTTGAAAGCATCGTAAACGTGGAAAAGTCTGTCCCACGAAGGATTCGCCAAGCTCTCTTTTAATTTTTCCTGATCTTTCAGTTCGCGACCATCTGCCCCTAATCCGTTTCTACGAATTTCGAGCGACTGACACGCTTTTTGTAACGCTTCCTGAAAATTACGCCCGATTCCCATGGCTTCTCCCACAGATTTCATCTGTAAACCTAAACGGCGGTCAGCACCCGGGAATTTATCAAAGTTCCAACGCGGAACTTTCACGATTACGTAGTCAATTGCCGGCTCAAAGAAAGCGGACGTAGAACCTGTAATTGGATTTATCAATTCATCTAAATTGTAACCAATCGCCATTTTCGCGGCGATTTTCGCAATCGGATAACCCGTTGCCTTAGAAGCCAATGCCGACGAGCGACTAACCCGTGGGTTGATTTCAATTGCAATGAGTTCGTCCGTTTCGGGGTTTAACGAGAATTGCACGTTGCAACCACCCGCAAACTGCCCAATGCCGTTCATCATTTTGATTGCCATATCCCGCATGTTCTGATATACCGTATCCGGTAAGGTCATGGCGGGAGCCACCGTGATCGAGTCTCCGGTATGAACCCCCATCGGATCAAAATTCTCGATGGTACAAATAATCACAATATTCCCGAGGTTATCCCGTAGTAATTCTACTTCGTATTCTTTCCAGCCGAGAATCGACTTCTCTACTAATACTTCGTGAATCGGAGAAGCGTGAAGTCCAGCATTTATAGCTGCATCAAATTCGTCAGCGTTGTTTACAAAACCTCCACCGTAACCGCCGAGCGTGTAACTCGGACGAATCACTAATGGGAAACCAATTTCCTGAGCAATTTCTTTTCCCGCTAAAAATGAGCGGGCAATGCGACCATCGCACACGCTGATATCAAGCTCTTTCATCTTCAGACGGAAAGCCTCGCGGTCTTCTGTTGTTTCGATGGCGGCAATATCAACTCCGATCATCTCGACGTTGTATTTTTCCCAAATTCCCGCTTTATCGCAGTCAATGGCAAGGTTCAAAGCCGTTTGACCACCCATCGTGGGCAGCACCGCATGAATCGGCCTTCCCATATCCTGGTGCTTCTGGAGAATCTCGGCGATGTACTTTTTTTCAAGTGGTTTAAGGTAAACAAAGTCGGCGTTCATCGGATCGGTCATGATCGTAGCCGGATTGCTGTTGATTAGTGATACTTCGATTCCCTCTTCCCGCAGTGAGCGGGCGGCTTGGGAACCGGCGTAATCAAATTCACATGCTTGTCCGATGATGATTGGTCCCGAGCCGATAATGAGGACGGATTTGAGGCTGGTGTTTTTGGGCATTTTGTATGTAGCGTTTCGATAAGTTTATCGAGGAACAAAGTTAAAACGATTTTTATAAAATGCCCGTCTTGAATTGGTTTTATACATACAATCTAACAAAAAGGTGATTTTTACGGTTTTTTAGAATCCATTTTAAGATATTTGTTTCTTTTTCTACACTGAATGATTATCAAACCAAAGGTCAAATTTGTCTTATTAGGTGTTTTATTTGCCCTATTTTGGTCTTCCGCTTCCACCGCCGTTAAGTTCGGATTAAAGTCCGTTGAGCCACTTTTTCTCTTTCAATGCCGCTTTTTCCTCGCGGGAATTCTGATGCTACTTTACGGTTACGTGGTTGAGAAGTCGCGTTTACCCAACCGAACGGAGCTAAAACAACTCGCCACTTTCGGTTTTTTGAACGTAACACTTTACCTCGGATTGTTCGTAATGGGAGTCAGTCAGGTTGCCGCCGGAATTGGCAGTCTTGCCGTTTCGCTCAATCCATTAATTATGATGATTCTGAGTGCCGTCTTTCTGGGAAAGAAGGTAAAGCCAAGAAATATTATCGTTCTATTTATCGGAATAGTCGGCTGCGGAATTGCGGTTTATCCGCTTTTTGAAAACGCTTACGCCACGCCGTTGGGCGTAACCTATTTAGGAATCAGTATGCTCTCCTACTCCGTGGCGGCAATTTATTTTTCTTCCATAAATTGGCAATTATCCCGCACCGTGGTAAACGGTTGGCAAGTATTTTTGGGTGGAATATTTCTGTTACCCTTCACTTATTTACTCAACGACGGCATAAATACCCTTGACTTAAAATTCACGCTCTCGCTTCTTTGGCTTACCGTTCCGGTTTCTGTGGTAGCAGTTTCGTTGTGGTTATGGTTGTTAAAGCAAGACACCACAAAAGCCTCTTACTTTTTGTTCCTCTGCCCTATTTTCGGTTTTACCTACGCCTCTTTTTTTCTCGGTGAACCGTTTACGATTTATACTTTCTGTGGGTTGGTGTTAGTTTTAGGAGCTTTGGGGTTGGGGCAGCGACGGAGTGGGTGATCAAAACGACCACTTATCTAATTCACTCTTAATAAGCAGTTTAATATATTTTCGAGCAAATCCAATCATCGAAACTTGCAAAATTACAAGTTTCGATGATTGTTTTGCAGTTTCAAACTAATCTACTTCCTAACGACGAGGATTTCATCATCAGAAAATTCCATCCAGCCTAAATTGTAAATATAGTGCATTACTTTTCCCTTGCTGTTGGTGTGCGTATGTGTATGGTACTTGAACCTAAATTTTTTATCCGCCAGTATATTCCGATAAACTTTAATCTGTGTTTGGTTTTTACCCAAGACTTCCAATAAAATTCCGTGATTTCGTTTTAGGTACTCGTTTATCCGTTTAGCAGAAATGACAGACGCATACCGAAGATTAACGTGGTAAAAATTTTTACATTTTATACCACAGAATACTTTACCTAACCTGCCGCTCAAAGGTGCTTTGCATACTTTACATTTCCGAACTTTTAAGTCAACCACTTCCATATAAATAATTGATAGCGTGATTATTATAATACAAATGAAATTAACCGTTTGTAACCGTTAATAACGGATAAAACTGATAAATTTTCTTTAAAGTTGCGAAAACACGCTTTATCTTTAGGGATGGATCTAAAGAAGTACATAACACTAAAGCACTTACTCATTAATGGAAAACGAATGATTGGTTTACAGTTTTACCCTGACAAGGTCATTCAGGCACTAATTAAAGGGCTGGAGGGCGTTAAATGGAGTGAAGCACACAACATGGTTTACCTGCCAAACAAAAAGAATATTTTGACAAGCATCTACAACACATTCAGGGGCGTAGCGTGGATAAATGGTAAACTATTCTACGGCAACAGTACAGGCAAAGAGCCACAAATAATTGATATGCAGTCGCTTAGACAACTATACCTAAAAAGCAACACAAAAATTCCCAAAAGCTATATTGATACCTTAGAAAGAAAACATTACGCGTTCAATACGGCAAAATTATACTTAGCACATTTTACTAAATTCGTTGCATTCTCGAATACTCGCGGCGTAAATGAGTTAACTGACATTGAAATAAACGCATACCTAAATTACTTGGTAGTGAATGGCAAATCAAAAAGCTATATTAACAGCAGCGTGAACGCTATAAAGTTTTATTACGAGGTTGTTTTAGGAATGCCAAATAGGTTTTACAGCGTTGATCGGCCTCGGAAAGATCAAAAATTGCCGAAGGTAATAAGTCGAAAGGAAGTATTCGATATGATAAAACTCACCACGAATCTAAAGCATAAATGTATTATTAGTTTGCTGTATTCTTCAGGCTTGAGAAGTAGCGAAGTTTTAGCCCTCAGAATTAAGGATATTGACTCTAAACGAATGGTTATCAATGTATTGTACTCAAAAGGAAACAAGGATAGACATACCCTATTAGGTAAGCAGCTACTATCTTTACTAAGAGAATATTACCTTATATATAAGCCAAAGGAATTTCTTTTTGAAGGGCAAAACGGCGGAAGCTATAGTTCAAGAAGCCTTGTGAACGTGGTAGTAGCAGCTGGAAAAGCTGCTCGTACCTCTATCAAAGTTACACCTCATATTTTACGCCATAGCTTTGCCACTCATTTGCTTGAAAACGGAACCGATATCCGGCACATACAAGCACTATTAGGACATAGCAGTACAAAAACGACAGAAATTTATACCCACGTGGCAACAAATCATTTGAAGTCAATAAAAAACCTCTTAGATTAGTGTGAATATATGGCGGGTTACTGCATGTTTTGTTCAGTAACCCGCTTGTTATGCACAAGCACTAACAGCGTCCATTAAAGACATTGCGTTGAAGTGAACAATATTGTCATCTTTATAACTTGTATAGCTTAATGCTTCTTTTAATTCAAGTGTCATTCCTCTATTAAACCACCGTCCAGCAATTTGTAAATAATCATCACTTCGATAAGCTCTTTGGCTAATTTCGGATAACAGCTTTAGGGCAGTATAATATTGGTCATTAACGCAATCATTTTCAATTGCATATTTTTCCAAATCTACTTTAAATTGTTCGCTTAACTTGTGGTATGTTTTGTAGTCTATGATTTGTTTTATCATTACTATACAATCAACATAAGCACCTTTTCTTGCTCTGTTTTCTTTTGTTGAATTATCAATTGATTTTACCTTTTCTCTTAATTGTTTAATTATTGTTTCCATTCTATTTTAAATTTATCGTTAATAATCCGTGCCAGTGCATAACACCGTATATATTGCATTGCGAAAAGCAACGCACCATATACAAATCGTTCTACACCATTCAAAGAAACCGCCAATTATGAAATATAGGATTTTAATATTATTAATGTTTTCAATATCAATTATCTGTAAATCACAGACTAATTCTGAACCACTTGACTTAGTGACAAAATATTTTAATAAAGAATTACGAAATTATAAATATGTATTAATTGGCGAAGCAAAAGAACAGAATTTTAACCCGAAAGATATTGGAAAGGAAGTTAATAAAGAATTTGAAATATTATCGGAAGAAATAGACAATGCAGTGATAGGAATAACCTTAAATGACGGAGAACATAATACAGATCTTTATGCTTTTTTAGTTAAAAATGATGAATGGAAAATAAAAGCATTTCGTTCTCTTTGGCTTCCCGGATTTTTCTATACAATGTTGGAAGAATATAACGATTTAGACGAAAGTGGAATTGAAAAGAAGTATAAAGAGATGATTGAAATTGCTAAACAGAAAAATGATACAATTGGTGAAATCGACATAATTGCGGAAGTTGGAACAATAGATGAATTTGCTGCAGAAATTCAGAATATGAAACTTACTGTAAGTTCGGACAAAGACTTAATCAATCATTTCAAAGAGAACAAAAAGCAATTTGAAAATATTTTGAAACTAATCTTATCAGACACAACAATTGTAACTAAAGAAAATTGGAGAATAAATAAGAAAGACATTGAATTTAAAACTGACCTAAATAAAATGTTGATTTCTTCTATTTCAGGGAACGAAACAAATAAAATGATTGATTTTTCAGTTGGTGGAATGATTGATAATTCAGTAGGTTACTTTTATTGCAAAGACAAAAATAATATACCTGAAATGAGCGATAATAGATACATAATGATAAAGGATTTAGGTGATGGTTGGTATCTTTATAAAACGACTTAATGAAAGAAAAACGGTGTAGAACAATGTATATAGTTTATGGCGAGAGAAGTGCTAGATATGAACATTTTTACAATAAATAAACTTTGGAGTAAGTTGAAAGATTTATGTTTCAAAAACCGCCACAAAACCATATACTAACCGTTAGCTACCATTAAAACCAAATCGTGTTAGTCAAGCAGGGATTTGTGTTAACAAAACAGAAATGCTGCTTCTACCTTTGTCAAAAGTAATAATATGGACAAAAATATAATTCA